>JAUVXQ010000149.1 GCA_030603505.1 Candidatus Heimdallarchaeota archaeon
CCATCTCTAAAGCTTGACGACAACGCAAAGCTGCAGCTTCTCGAGCTGAGGTAAAAACAAACTTAGCTTCTGGTTTAACTTTCTTTATCGCTAAAAATGATAGTAGAGCTATGATTGTTTTACCTGTTCCATAAGGATAATTAAGCAAAATAGATTTTTCCGGTAAAATTTCAATGATTTCTTTAACAGCAGCTATTTGATAATCTCTTTTCTCAATGCTTAGAAGGTCTATTGAAATGTCGAAATCATCAAGAAATTCCATATGCAACTAACCATCTATCGTGTTTGTTAACATTTATTGCAAAAACATGAAAAAGATTCCTATTGTAAGGGTAACATCCAATTATTGGTTAATCAATTGTTTGTTAGTTATTATCCTTTAATGCTCCCATCAAAACGGATTCTAAAAATTCCAAGGCCTCTTTTGTTAGTTTTTGCTTGAATTCTTCTCTACTTTTGCATTTAATATCAAATTGCTTAAACTCTTGAATTTTGGAAGATGAAATTCCTACAAATGCTAGTCCAATAGGTTTTTTTGTTTTATCATCACCTGGTGGTGCTATTCCTGTAGTAGAGAGACCGATAGTTGCATTTGCTATTTTTCTCGCATTATTTGCCATTGCTATAGCTGTTTCTGGTGAATAAACACCAAAATTCTCAATTATTTTTTCCTCCAAATCAAGAATTCGCTTTTTTGATTCTAAACTGTATATTATAAATCCGCTCTTGAAATAGGAGGAACTCCCAGGAACATTTGTTATAGAATGGGCGATGAAACCTCCGGTACACGATTCTGCTGTTGTTATAGACCAACCTTTTCTTTGTAATAGTTTCCCTATTATCTCTTCAATGGAACTCATTACAGTGTTCTTATTTTGGTCAGTCATAGATTTTTCGATTGTTAGTTTCTATATCCAATTTTGATTTTTTTTAAGCCACTCAAGAGGGAGATCGTAAAGCTCAGTCTTTGTTGCTTTCCAAACCTTCTTTTCCAAATCAAAGTTTCCGTCATAGAAATAGTATAACATGCTTTTACTGTGATCAAAATGATAAAACTGTAGATTCACACAAATGCCCCATAAGAATTCCCCAAATTGCGAAACGTAAGATGGTGGAATATTCATTCTCCACATAAAACCATCATCTAATATTTCAAAACCAGTATCAAAAGGAATAGGGTGTTTTGTAATTAAATTGTATAATCTGTTTTTCTTTACTTCTGAACACTTACCTCTAAAAAGAACAAGATCAACGGGTTGAATTTTCGATCGTGTATATAACAAACGATAATTTAGTAAATTGTTATTCAAAAAATGGATTCTTCGTGTTATTTGAACTGGTGTTGCATCAAATTCTTTTGCTAATTTAACATGAGGAACTTTTGTCCCTCTTGTTAATTTGTGTAATAGCTTGAGATCTAACTCCCTCAGTTGTTTCATGATATTTCGCTTTTTTGGTAATCTTTCTGGTAATTCATCGGAAGTTTCATGATATTTCTTTTCCCAAGAATCAATCTTCCATGTCCATTTTCCTATCTCATTGTCAAAAAACTGGAATTCAGGTTGGGTACTTGCTTTTATTTGTAGTGAAGGGATTTTTTCAAAATGTTCTATAATATTATATTCTTGAAGTTTCAGAAAAAGCGCATCAAGGTATTTTGAGGTTGTTACTGGCACATCAAATTGGAGAAATAACCCTTGTAAACTTCCCAGAATCCTGTTTCTAAAAGTTGTAAAATAATGGAAATCAGCTAGTTTCTCAACAAATTCTACTCTTTTCAAATCGGAGATGGAAAGGATGTAACTATTCGTTTCTAATCCCATGCTTTCAGGTTTGTACTTAGCTCTAACTCCATTTATATATCCATTCTTAACTAAATACTGATAGTGAGCTTTAGCAGTCTTATCGGTGATACTTAACTCCTTAGCCATCTGTGAATAATTAGCATTAGGATTTTTTTGTAAATATTGGAATAGATTATAATACGGAATCATGGCTTTTAGCTCCCAAAAAGTAGTAATAGGTCTATAATAACTAATATACGCTTACGCCTATGTACGGGTCTCCTTCACTTCCACCAGATGGAGGGTCAAATACTAGTACATCTGTAACTGCAAACCAACCATTACTATTTGAAACTATGGTAGCTTCCACAACATAATCACCCGAAACAGTTGCGTAATTGTAGAATATGAGGTCTAAGTAAACTGTTTTTTGTGATGCTATTATATGAAAAATTATAGATACTTCTTCACCTATAGGATTGGTTAGTGTGATTTTGAGGTAGTAATTTTCTGTATTCGAATTTGTCTCAACTGTTACAGTAATAGATGAGTAAATATCACAGCCAATGTAATAAGCGTCAGTGATGGTTACGGAATGTATCTCTGTTTCATTTGTGCGAGGAGGTTTAGCTGAAGTAGAATAAATACAAATACTAGATAAAAACAACGCAAATAGGAATAATATTGAAACTTTTTTGAGATATTTCATTAGTTGAAATTTTCTTTCTGAGATATTTAAATATTCTCCCGAGAATTTTCAAAAGAAAGATTAAAATGAAAAAAAGATGTAGAGTTAAACTCTACAATGCCTTTGAACTATAGGTAGAAATCTATCCCTGAATTACCATCAAATTCTTGAGGTGCATCGCCACCATCAAATGGATAAACAGAAAAAGCGTAGTCAAAAGTTGCTTCCATTGAAGCAGTGCCACCAAAATGCCCAATTAATGTATATTCGAGGAAGAAATATGTCCAAGCACCATTTGCATAAGCGGTCATATCATATCCATATCCATCATCAGTACATGTAGTTGTAAGATAAATTTTAGCAGCATTTGCATTTAGCATTACTTCATTCATACCACCAGCATAACAGTGATCTAGAAAGATGAATGTTTCGCTAACTGAAGGTTCCATCATGGCTTGTAATTCAGAATCATAGATTAGTCCATTTTCTCCGTCCTCGCCTCCAGATGTATCCCACATGCATAAGACTTGAACATAAATCCTGTCTCTTCTTCGACGAGCACCAATGTTAACTTGAGAACCATGACCAGAGCTAATAAAAGCTACAATATCGTTCTCATCGGCCTGCGCAATAATGGTTGCCCATGCATTCTTAACATTATATTCGCTTGCAACTCCATCATACTGTGGATAATTTTCAGGGTGGGAATCACCTAAGAGGGTGATTTGATAACCTAAAGGACTTAAATAGTTATACCAATCAGTAGCATCTTCATCACAGAAACTGAGGTCATTGATTACTTTGTAATCACTAACACCGATAATTAAGGCATACTTGTCAACAGGATCAAGAGCCTGTACTGAAGCAACAGTTGTAACTAATATTACTAAAGAAAGGATACCAACTAATAGAGCTTTTTTCTTCATTTTTATCACTTTGTAGGGTTAAGATAACCCTAATCTTATGATTCTCACATTTTATTAATAAATGTATCGCAAAAATATGGATATAATTTATATACTCACTCCGAAATATTTCAATGTTTAATGCTGTCAAATAGTGGTTTTTTTAAGCCAAAAAATCCATGAAT
>JAUVXQ010000109.1 GCA_030603505.1 Candidatus Heimdallarchaeota archaeon
CAATTATTGACGAAGAGACACAAGAGGAAAAGAAAATAGAAGAAGTTCAGTACTCAAGTTTAACAACTCAACAGCTGAATACTCTTAGGAGTAATAATCTCACTCGAATTATAGATTTACTTCTCTGTAAAACAGAAAAACTACAAGAAATATTAAAGATTGAGGAAGAAGAAGCTAAAAAACTTCAAAAGAATGTTAGAATAATTGACAGTGGATTAGATCTTTCAGAACTAGGTATTTTCAAACCTCAAATAGAAAGAATGCTAGAGGAGAAAGACATTGTTACGATAGAAGATCTTTATTTCTCAACCTCGAAAGCTAATTGGAATATTCCAAAGATACCTTGGGATTTAATAGATTCAATAAAGAAAGTCCTGAATCTCCAATTATCACATCTTTCTGATATGCTTGATCCTGAGTTAATTAAGCAATTGGGTGAAGTTAATATCAAATCACTTCTTGGTTTTATGTTAAGTACTCCTGAAGAAATCATGGAGAAAACTGGAATAGCTGATGAAAGATTTGAAAATATCAAAAGTGGGTTAGATTTAGGTTATATTATACAATATTTCTCGCTTCCTGTTTACTTTGTTCCTAAATTGTCATTCTATCAAACAGAACTGCTTAGGCAAAACGATATCAAGACTGTCATAGATTTTGTAGTTACTCCTCCAAGAAAAATAAGCAAATTACTTAACATGACAGAGAAAAGGGTGAAGGTGTTAGCTTCTTCGCTTTCAGTTCAAATACTAGAAGAGGAATACGAAGAAAAAGGTGTTTTTGCATCTGAAACAAAATTATTTGATAGAAGTGAACAGCGTCTGTTATCAAAAGATTCAATTCTTCAATTTGATGGTTTACAGACAATTCAGGAGTTGTATTATCTAGTTTCAAGCGAATATTATCAGCTGAATCAAGAACTGTGGTCAAAAATATCTGCTCTGAAGAAAGTATTATCACTTCCATTGAGAATATTTACCGATATTTCAGACTATTCGCTATCATTACTAGAAAAAGTGAATATAAGAGATATTTTCCAAATCTTATTTATTCCAGATTCTGACCTAGAAGATCCTGTACTTTACAGAACAGTTTCAATATACTCATCATCGATTATAGATTTGAGAGCGTTTCATTATTTCGCTATGTTGCCAGCTACAGTCTACAATTCGTCCTTTTTCAGTAAAATAGTGAAAAACATCCAAGATATGACTCTCGTAGAGATTATCACTAACGAAAAAGTTATCGAACACTTGGTTACAAAAGATAGACAATATATTAAAGAACATTACAATATAACTTTCATAAGATCTCTTCTAGAACTACCTCTTCGAATTAGTCCGCTGTACATTAAAATACCAGCTAATAGAAGAGAATATTACAAAGATATGAAAGTAGGGCAACTATTGGAACTTTCTATAACAGAAAATCCAGCAATAACTCCTCTTTTAAACTCCATCAAAGCAATAGATTCATTTAATGAAGTGATACAAAAACTCTCTTTACCTATTGCTACAATGGGATTACCAAGGTCATTAGCTCTTAAATTAAGCAAATCTTCAGTTTTTACACTTATTGATTTCTATTCTTCCCCCACAAAGCAGTTATCAGAGATGTCCGGTCACTCTCAAAAATTAATAAGAGAAATCAAAGATAACTTAGCTTATTCTGATATTATTAAGTACCATTCTTCACACGCTCATCCCATAATCGCTTCTTCATTTATTTCAGAGGAGCAAATTGAAAAACTTAAGAAACATGGAATTAGCGATTTGGAAACATTATATTATTCAGCTGATGTGTTGGGGATTTCTAGCTTACTACCAGTAGAATATTATAAAAAATCTAAAGAGATATTATCCGGTTCAATAAGATTCCTAGGTTTTCTAACTTTCGATGAAATTAAAAAGCTAGAATCTATGAATATTCATTCTATTATTGATTTAGCCCTTTTAAGTAAAAAGGAATTAAAAGCAATAACAGGAAATGAGATATACAATGAATTCCATATATTAGATCTCATCGCGTTTGATGAAATAGCTGAGAAGCGATTGCAAACAGCTATTCCATTAATAAGCTGCTCTTCAATAAAAGAAGATTATCTTGATAAACTAAATGAGATTGGAATCCATTCCGTACAAGATTTTATATCTAGAATCGCTGAAATAATGGAAAGTCATCCATATCTTGTAGTTTCAGAAGTTTTTAGAGAAATAAAACTATATTTATCATCTGTTGCTTTTGTTGGATTACCAATTGATCAAACTAACATGTTGATTTATTTAGGCATTGGAGATATTCTAACATATATCACAGAAGACCCATCAACAATTGCATTAATTCTTCAAACTAATAAGAGCAAAATAATATCTTCTATTAAGAAGCTATCTCCAAAGCAAATCGCCTCAAAAGTTAAACTAAATGGGGTTAAATTAATTGACTTCTTACCTTTGTCCAAAGGAAGGGTTGCAAATCTAGTAAAATCAGAAAAAGAACTAGTTCAAGATCTTTACAGCTTATATTATCAAACATCTTCTATTCCTTTAGTTTCAGAAGGAAATATTGAGAATTTCATAGAACTCTGCAATGCTTCTGTGTATAGAATTAAAGATTTATCTTTAAATGAAAAAATAGAACTGAGAAAACATAGAATATATCGTGTAATTGACTTATTAAGCAGCCATGGTAATGTTTTGAGAAAAATATTTGGAAACATTCCAGAGTCAATTAAGAAGATTAAAACAGGAGAATTTTCATTATCAAATGGAATACCTCTCAATTTGAATGAACCTATGTTAGAAATCTTAGCTGAAGTAGGGTTTGATTCATCTAAAAAGGTTGTAGAAGACTTATTCAGTTATGTTCCAGAATTACTCTACCAATACTCTGATGCTGAAAGAATCGAGAAAACTAAGAATATTTCATTTCTAGAGCAGTTAGTTAGCTTCCTATGCCTAAATGTATTGACTATTCCTAATTTCGATCCTGAAGCTAAAATGGCTTTGTGGCGTAATGGTATTAGGCACATTATTGATGTATTAGTAGTGAATGTAAACTCACTTACAAATATACCAAAAAATATCCAACAACAGATTCGTCTTTATCAACGGGAATTCGATTTAAGTAGAAATATGTCAGCAACATTTTCTCCATTTATCAACCAAACAATTAATCTTCCAGATAATGTAAAAGAGAAATTCGCAGGCTATGGGATTAATAACATTCTCTTTCTAATGGATTTCATACCTCATCCAGTATTTGATTTCTCAAATGAAGAATTAGCTATACTCAGTAAAGTATCGGAGAACATTGTAAAACCGATTACATGGTTGTATGGGCAATTAAAACTTAATATTGATGGTTTAATGGCATTCCTTTCACAGAAAGGAACAGATATTCTTTCAGCTTTTCTCCTTCTATCACAACAAGATATGCAAACGATTGATAATGTATTTTCAGAGGATCTTCAAAATATGCTCTATCATACTATCAATAAAGAAATATTAGATCTTAAGGTTCCAAATTGGGCAATAAGAATTGATCAAACTAATCTGTTTGCAAAGCCTGAAATGGTAAAGAAACTCAAGAAAAAAGGCATAGAATTTCTGGATGAATTTCTTTCTCTTGATAGTATTGCAGAAACTAGTAAAAGTATAGATCTAGATAATTCAAAGTTGTTGAATTTATTACATCATATCCCAATATCAGTAATTAAGGAAATATCAACAGAGAATGTTACAGTATTAACTGGTGCGGGTATAAATACAACATATGATTTCCTTTATGTCCCTACACCTATTTTGTCTAAATTACTTAAAAAGCGTATTGAGAAAATTAATGAGATAAAATCCTCATTCAAGCCCTCAATCCTCAAAAATAAAATGAAATTACTTGGTCTGGATATAAATACGTTACCTGTTCTCCAAGAATCCACAAAGAAAACATTGGTTAACTCTGGTTTTGCATCAATACTCCAGATTAAAGATATGCAATTAGATAAGCTAAAAATTCCACAACAAGAAGAGAAGCAATTAGCAAGTGTAATAACAGAATTACATACACCAATTACACTTCTTGGAAAGCGATTGAATATTAAAAAAGAACTTGTTACCAATCTTGTTTCTAGAGAAATTTGCACATATGATGATTTGATTAAACTACCACTACAGAAATGGCTAAAAGAGTTTAAAGTAATTCATAATAAACAGAAAGCTGATAGTTCCTATCTTTACAAATTACTGAAATCATCAAAGAAAAAAGGTATGTCAATCTCTGAATTGAATCTATCAAAACGACTATCTTTAGCGTTGAATGAAATCGGTATAATCACAATAGATCAATTACTGTTTGTTCCTACCAAATTTATCATTTCCAATACAAAAATTAACAAAGAAGAAATAAAAACTATAAGAGAAAAACTGGATTTCTACATTAGTTATATACCAAATATATCTAGAGAAACAATTGAATTCTGTTATCAAAAGGGGTATACAAAGGTATCAGATGCTTTAATTTACTTTGATAAACTACCTAAAGATGTCAAAGAAGACATTCTAAAATCTGTATCACATATTAAAAACATAGAAGAATTACAATTTAAGGAACCATTATCTCCCACAGAACTCTACTTACAGAAGAAAGGTTTCAAATCATATAAATCGGTTCTTTCTTCTCTTGAATTGAAGAAAAACTATGAATTATCCAAGAGAATTGTTCCTATATTAACTGCGAATATAAGATTCCTAAATATCGATAAAATTATCGAAGATAAGATAAAAAGTGCTCGAATAACTACAATCTCGGATCTATTGATTCTCTCTCCAAAAACACTTTCTTCTAGAAGTAAAATTAAACAAGCTTTATTGAATAATATTATAGAATCCATAAATATAGACAAAGTGGAGTCTGAAATTACTCCTC
>JAUVXQ010000158.1 GCA_030603505.1 Candidatus Heimdallarchaeota archaeon
TTTATTGTAGGCTGTCTTTTTTCAGTCAAATGAAAACCATACTCAGCTGTAAAACCTGTTAGAGCAGCAGCTAGCGCAGAAGGACCTCCTTCTCTGTTTGTTCTAGCACCAAAGAAACTATTTGCCATCACTACAGCTGATGATTCACTCCAAGCAAGATGTTCTCCATAATTCGGTTGATAACCAATCAAATATGGTGTGCAAGTCAACGTGGACTCTACTCCCATTTCCTCATATTTTTGAATTATTTGAAACTGTTTTTCAGCAAACCTCTCAGTGATTCCCATTTTCTCCCAGTTTTTTCTGTCCATTCCTGCAGGATTCAACCAACTTGGAACTTTGACTTTAACGTTCTCTTTTGAAAATAGATTAAAAAATGAAAAAATAGCTTCACCTACTGTAAAATAAGAAACACCTGCGATTTGAGCACTTTTTATAGATATAAGTTTCTTCGCTTCATTGATTTCTCCAAGTTTAACGATGAGGCTCATATTTTTTGAGATAACCTCTCCCATTTCACCTTCCAGCATCTTTTCTTGTTGTTTTGTTAGAAACATCTATCTCACAATTCTTTATTATTAATCATTATATCAGTATTTGCAATCATCTTTAAGGGGGCATTCTATACATTTTGGTTTTGTTTTTAAACAAATATTCTTCGCATGTCGAACAATCAATGCATGATATTCGTTAAATATCTGAGATTGATTTTGTAAATTATCCATAAATAATCTTTGGAGATCCCCATAGGATTCACCTTCATAAATTCCTAATCTTCTAAAGATACGGAAAGTGTATGCGTCAACAACAAAAACTGGTTCATTAAATCTGTAAAGAAGAATAGAATCTGCAGTTTCTGGACCTACACCATTTACTTCAAGAAGCTCGTTACGAGAGGGATGTGGTTTTATAGCTAGAAGTTTCATTAAATTTTGTAATCTTTTTGCTTTTATATTATAGTATCCTGTTGAACGAATAAGTTGTTCCAGCTCCTTTACTGAGATATTCTTCAAACAATCAATAGATAAGCAATTAACAAGTCTGAGTTTTTCAAGAGCTTTCTCAACATTTTTCCAGTTTGTTTGTTGAACTAAAACTGCACCAACAACAATTTCTAAACCTTCTCCTGGCCACCAATATTGTTTCCCGTAAAAATCAAATAATTTTCTGTATATCCTATTAAACTTCTCTTTCATACCGTAAGGCTCCCAGAAAATTCAAATGGTTACATTCTATTAAGCTTTTGTTTTCCAAATCTTAAAACTTAAATCAACAAGAGACAACAATAAATAGGGATAGTATTGAGTGCAAAAGATACAATGGAAGAATTCATGACAGTTGATTGTCCAGCTTGTAATAGTAATAATACAAAAGTAACGCAAAAAATTATGGATATTCCTCATTTCCCTAATATGTGGCTGTTTAATTTGATTTGTCATGATTGCAAATACAAGTATACTGATTTCATAAATCTAAATATCAAGGAACCTACTCGATTCACATATCATGCAGAAAATTCTGATGATTATTCAACAAAAATTATCAGAGCTTCCAACGGTACTATACGTTTTCCTAAAATTAGTGCAATGATTGAACCTGGTCCTAACGCTGTTAGTTTTATAAGTAATATTGAAGGCGTTCTTAGAGATATTCAAGAAAAAGCACGTTTTTTATTAAATGATGCAGTAACTGAAGAAGAAAAGCAGAGGATATTAGACTTTGATAGTATGATTGATGAATACATCCTTAAAGGTCTACCAATCGATGTAGTTGTAGAAGATCCTTTTGGCAATTCTACAATTGTACCTTTTAATCCAAATAAGCTTGAAACCGAAAAACTATCTTCAGAAGAATCTGAAAGACTTAAAACTAGTTTTAGTAAATTCTAAGTATGAAAGAGGAATGAGAATATTGCTTTCTTTCTATACCGACTTCCACATTCACAGCCCATATAGTAGAGCAACTTCAAAAGCGATGTTACTTCCTAATCTAGTCGAAAGTAGTAAAAGTGCAGGTTTAAAAATTTTAGGAACAGGGGATATTTTAGATTCTCGTTGGCGCGAATATCTGAAAAACCACCTTGTAGAAGAAGATGAGGGTATTTATACATACAAAAAGGACGATAACCTATTTTTTGTTCCTACAGGTGAAGTTGAAGATAATGAAGGGATACACCATCTGTTGCTTCTACCCAGTATTAGTTCTGGTGAAGATTTAGCCTCTGAATTAGAGAAATATATGGAAAAGTCAATAAAACGATATGGTGGTCGCCCCATTATTCCACTAAAAGGAAACGAATTAGTAGAAATTGTTCATAGGTATAGTGGTCTTATTGGCCCAGCACACGCATTTACGCCATTTAAATCCATATTTCGCTCGAATAGATATAAGAAATTAAGTGGAAGTTATTTAAACCAAAGCATAAAAATTGATTTTATAGAATTAGGTTTGTCTGCAAATAGCAATATGGCTGATTGCATCAAAGAATTATGGAATTATACCTTTTTAACAAACTCGGATAGCCACTCTCCCCATCCTTCAAAAATTGGTAGAGAATGCAATTTACTAAGATTAAGCACAATAACTTTTGATGAAATAAGGTTTGCAATAAAGAATATCAAGGGGAGAAAAATAGAAAAAAATATAGGTTTAGATCCTAGATTAGGTAAATACTATAGTTCATTTTGTTTCAAATGTAGAAGAAGAATAAAATTTGTAGAAAAT
>JAUVXQ010000083.1 GCA_030603505.1 Candidatus Heimdallarchaeota archaeon
CTTCTATTTCTTTATCTAGATCTACCTTCTCTTTTTGCAAGTCTTCAACTAATTTAGATAGATGATCTAATTCTGTTGTCAGTTCACGAACTTTTTCATCTGATTGTGTTTGAGACATTTTTTCTTGAAGTTTTTCAAAAAGTTTAATTCTACGCATTGCTAATTGAGGAGAAATATTTTCTTTTTTCATGAAATTAAGAATATACTCTAAATCGTGGGGTTGAATGCTGTACTTCTTAAGAAGTTCTTCTATGGAAATGTCCCTTTCACTCATAACCTTCATTTAAATCATACTAAGATTTAACTTAATAAAGTTTAGTTGTTGGCGGGGAAAGGAAACGTTTTTTTATCTGGATGGCCTTTTTTTTCCAAGGTGAGTTGATGGTTGAGCTTAAAGGATTGATGGTAAATAGACTAATTGTTTTACTTCAAATTTTCATATTTCCAGCATACTTCTATGTTTGGATGAATATAGAACCGATGAAAAGTGTAACTCTAGATGGTTTCTTTTTCTGGGGAACCAATCCTTTATCAGGGACACCAGAAGCAGTTATATTACGAGGTATAGCTCCACTAATTTTTGCACTACCATTTTCACTTGTTTCTTTGGTTAAAGCAACACGAGTCGCTAGTTCATACGAGCTCATGTGGAGGGCTTTAGGAAAAGTAAGAATCGATACAAAAATCTTTTACATGGTTAATGCGATTTTCTGTTTGTTCTTCTTAATATTGCCATTTGGTGCTCCTTTAATATCTGTGTTTGGAGCGTTTTTTGCAGTCAAACTAATATTATATGCATTTGGAGTCAAAAAGAATGTACCTACTATTTTAGTTGTCATCCCAGGATTATTTCTAGCTGCCATCCCTTTGATGATAACAATTGCTTTCTTTGCTGAGTATTCACAGGTGTTTGTACCAATTTGGAGCCTATGGACAGGTTACGCGCCAATTTTCTATGGAGTGGTTTTATGCTTAGCTTGCGCGATTGCTATAGGTAATTTTCTGATGCTTCTTAGAGAGGGAGCCTCACAAGTATCCTATAAGAAGGAAATTGCTGATAGAATTGGTTTAATTATTAAGTTGTTCTTGTTTGGAGGAATCTTAGCACTCTTTGCTTTTGTTGATAAATGGTCATTGAATGGTCTTTCAATATTCATTATCAATATTATAGCTGTTGCACTAAGTGTATTCGAAACATTTGTGCGCTGGAGAAAGCAAATGATGAAAGAAACAGGTTCAGGTGGAAGAATAATGGTTATTCTCTTCATTGCTGTAAACTTCTTTGTTAAATATATGGCAAGACCTGAAATAGCAATCACAATAATTGTTGCATTGTCAGCTTGTATATTCTTTGCGCTCTTCATTGTAGCGTATAAATATGCTACAGATGAAACATTGTTTGAGTAATTACTCGTTGAATTAAGGAATTAATAATTAATTCCTAACCAAAATTTTTATATGCCGACTTATGAAGTCCTTATTAATTCCCCCCCAGCTTTGAGAGGGTTCCAATGAGCAGCAAACATAATGATACAGAAATAACTATAAAGATTGAAGAAAATACTGAGAAGATAATAAAGGAAATCTTAGCTGATCAGAAAAAAACAATTGCTTCTGTCAACAAAGAAACAGAAGGAAAGATCAAAGCAATTCAAGAAAAGATTGTAGAAGAAGCAAAAATCAGAGCTGATTCTGAATTTTCAAAAAAGAAAGCAAAGAAAGAGCTTGAGCTTAAACTTCAAATTACAAAACATAGAGATGATTTGGTCTATGGTCTCATAGAAAAAGCAAAAAAGAAAATAACTGCTTTCACAGGTACCAAAGAGTATGAGAAAAGTCTAGAAAAATTGGTTTTAGAAGCTGTTTTAACTCTTAAACAACCTGAAATTACTGTTTTATGTAGAAAGGAAGACAAAGATATATTCTCTAAACAGTTTTTTGACAATGTTTCTAAACAAATCACAAACAAAGAACTTAAAGTGAAATTTAACCTGTCAAAAGATTTCATCAAATCAATCGGTGGAATAAAGATAGAGTCCACTGATGGAAAAATCAGCATTAACAATACTTATGAGAAGAGAATTGAAAGGTCATTAGATGGGTTAAAAAGAGAACTCTCAATATTACTCACACAAGAAAGTTGATATCTATGAGCAAAAAAATCTGGGCAAAAACAAGTGTGTTTCTTTTATTGGCTATATTTATGTTACATCCGTATTCAAACGTTGCTAGAGCACAATCAGATCAATATATTGGTGCGTTTAATGGCCGCATTTCTGAAACATATATTACTAGAAACACTAGGGTTACAATTCAGGCAACTATTGTTAACTTTGGTGATTTAGAAATTGAAGTAATATCCTTCAATGTTGATTTTATTCATTTAGGTGGAAATGACAGATTCAACATAACTTACAGTATAAATTATGATTTTGATCACAGAACTCTTGAACCTGGAGCTAGTTTAACAGGCACTCTTAGGGAAGAAATTACAAGTCCAGAAGCGGATTATAATGTATCAATATACTTCTTAGCACTTGATGTTTATCATCCACATGCAACCTTTGGACCTAGTGCTGTAAATTACATAGCTGCTGAAAATATTACAGTATCTGTTGTTGATTTCGGCGGACCTTCAAACATAATTTTAGGTATTGGTCTAGCTTTTGCTGCCGGTGTAGGAATTGTTGTGATTGTAATTATTTATGGTTGGTTAAAAGAAAAATTAACAAAGAGAAGATATTAACTGAGTTAAATTTAAGTTAGATTTAGCAACCAACTTTTAGGAAGGTAAACCAAACCTTCTTTTATCATTTGTAAAAGAATTTTTTCTAGCTTGTTTAACCCAATATTAAATAAATCACAACTTCTGATCAAATCATCTAAAGTTCCTGAAACATTCCCCTTTACCAGATGTAAAATAGTATCAGATAGCGATGCTGAAGGTATATCGGGGAGTTCAATTTGTTTTTGTACATAACTTTCAATTAAATTGGCAATTAACTCAACATGGGAATCAGCAATAGAAAAAAATTTCTCTGCTAAGTCTGTATTTAGATTTCCAGCTTTAAGAAAAACATCACAGTCGTGAGACGATTTATTACAAATTATTGCTTCTCCAGAAGTGTAAGTGATGATTTTACTACAGTTATTACAAAATCTGTGTCTGTAATTATCTGGAATTTCATTGATTGTCTCACAATTGTTGCATCGAAAAAGAATTCTCATTCATCTACTTCCTCAAACAATTTTCGTGCAAAGATCAAAAAACCAGTATGACCGATCATTCTGGTTTTAGGTCGGATAGCATGTGGTTTTAGTTGAATATCTCTACGTATCAATTCAAAAGCTTGTATGTCACCAAAACTGAATTCAAGAAATTTGGTAAATACTTTTTCAATTTGATTATATGTTGGTAAGAAGACTGTAATTATTCCACCATATTTTAAGGAGTCAAAAGCATATGGAATTACTGTACAAGGGTCACCTAAATCTAGAACTACGGCATCAACGTCCTTTTCATCAAAACCAGTTGAAACATCCTTAAGTTTCATAGAAACATATGATTCAACTCCAATTCGTGAAAGATTTTTCTTTGCTGTATTGAATGCATCTTCTCTGTTTTCATATGTGAAAACATGTCCAGCTGGACCAACATATGTTGCAAGAATTGATGTTAAAGCTCCGCTACCTGTACCTGCTTCAATAACTCGACTACCAGGTTTTATTCCCCCGTTTAATAAGATTGATCCTGCATCTTTTGTATATATTATCTGAGAACTGTGAGGGATTTGTTTAAGAAAATCACTAGGAATTGGGTTGTAGATAGTTAAACTGAATGATTTGTTGGTTGTTACTTTGATTCCAAATGGTTTTCCTATGATTTGATCAAAATCAAAAAAACCTTTATGGCAATGAAATTGTTGTCCACTAATTGCTTTAGCTAGCCATCTTTTCCTTTCATCTAGAACAATTAATACATCAGAGCCAGCAGTAATTTGATCATTTTCATTAGATGTTGCCATAGAATTCAAGCAAAAAAAGGAATAAGAGAATAAAAATTTATTTTTCTAGTAGAGAAACCTTCAGATCTTTTTTCCATACATGTTATCGGTACTACTCCCGATTAATTTTATAGCTTGTTTCCTTGAAATAAGCCGTCGTATAAGGAAAGTAACAAGTTTGTTAGTTATACCAGGAACGAAACTTGGTCTTTTCCCCAGTTTAGCAATAGCTTCTTGAGCTACTTTCATAGGATCCATTGGTTTAGGTACTAAAAAGCCTGGATCATCAGGTTCTGTAGCCATATAATTTGGAGTATTTGTAACTCCTGCTGCACAAGCCAAAACATCAATATTGTGAGCTCTTAGTTCATACCATAATCCCTCTGCTAAGACGATATTATAGGCTTTAGTTGCAGCATAATGAGCTGTTAATGGAGTACCTTGAAAGCCAGTCATTGAACTAATTAAGATGATTCCGCCCTTTTCTCTCTTCTTCATCAGCTTTCCAAAGTGATCAATCAAAATTGCTGGTCCTCTGCAATTTATATTAATGGCTTTAAGATGTTCCTCCATATTAAAATCCAGAAATAATCCTATAGGAACAATAGCAGCATTATAAACTAATGTGCCAATCTCTATATCCATTGTGTGTTCTTTCAGAATATTGAATGTAGAAGACTCTGCTAAATCTGCACTAATAATTCGAACTTCTACCCCATATGTTTTTTCTATTTCAACAGATAATTCTTCAAGTAATGGTTTTCTCCTTGCAACCAGAACAAGATTGATTCCTTTCATTGCAAGCACTCTTGCAAAAGCCTCTCCGATTCCTTGAGATCCACCAGCAATCAGTGCCCAAGGACCGTATTTTTGTTTAAATTTCTCTTTTTTCATGTTCAAAACTACTACTCATCAAGGTTCATTATAAAATTAAGTATTGAAATTTTACATGGTTGTAATGCTATATTTCTAATATTGTGGAAAAAATTTGAGTAGAAAAAGGAGAAAAATGAAAAGAAAAATCAAAGAAAGTTTTTCTCTTTTAAAATATCTGCTAGTTTTGAATAGCCAATTTCTTCAAGTTCATATCTTACCCTAACTATTGGTTTGTTGACTTTAACTAGTCGAGTTATATCCATTGGAGTTGCTGAAACAACCACATCACAATCTGTATTATTGATAGTTTCTTCTAAATCCTTGAGCTGCTGTTCAAAATAACCCATGGCCGGAAGAAGAGTACCTATTTCTGGATATTTATCAAAAGTCTCTTTCATACTTCCAACTAAATAGGGGCGAGGATCAACAAGTTCCTTTGCACCAAATCTTCTAGCTGCAACAACTCCAGCACCATATTTCATTTCACCATGAGTTAATGTTGGTCCATCTTCTATTACCAAGACTCTTTTTCCTTTAACTAACTCGGGGTTATCTACAAAAATAGGGGAAGCAGCTTCAATTATGACTGCATTAGGATTAGCTTTTCGGATATTCTCCTCAAGTTCCATAACATTCTTGTAATCTGTTGTAGTTATTTTATTGACAACTACAACATCTGCGAGATTGAGAGTTGTTTCTCCTGGATGATATGATGTCTCATGTCCCACCCTGTGTGGATCTGCTATAACTATTTGTAAATCAGGTTGATAGAATGAAAAATCATTATTTCCTCCATCCCAGAGAATGACATCTGCTTCCTTTTCAGCTTCTCTTAAAATAGCCTCATAGTCCACACCTGAGTATATTACCAAACCTTTGTCAATATAGGGTTCATATTCTTCTCTTTCTTCAATAGTTGTTTTATGTTTATCTAAATCAGAATATTCAGCAAATCTTTGAACAGCTTGTTTAACAAGATCACCATATGGCATTGGATGACGAATAGCTACGATTTTCTTCCCAGCATCATGTAAAAGTTGAACAATTTTACGGGAAGTTTGGGATTTACCACTACCAGTTCTAACTGCACATACACTGATTAAGGGTTTAGTGCTCTTAATCATTGTACCTTTAGTACCTAAAAGAGAAAAAGCTGCTCCACATGCGTTTACAAGTGATGCTTTGTGCATAACATATTCATGTGTAACATCAGAATAT
>JAUVXQ010000094.1 GCA_030603505.1 Candidatus Heimdallarchaeota archaeon
ATGACAAATTGTACAATCTTTATATAATCTTTATTCTGATACCTCATAATGTTGAATAAGAGGATAATTATAGTCTCTCTATTATCAGCTGTTATTGTTACAGGCGTAGGACTGGGATTATACTTTGGATTAAAACCTCCACAGCAAGAAGAGATTATATTAACTATTACTAATGGAAGCGATACAATTACTTACACAATGGATGACATAAAAACACACTCAAAAAGCATTATCTCTTCTGGAGGCTACAAGAAGACATCAGGGATAATAGTTGGTCCTAATGGTTATAAGGGAGTACCTGTTATAGAACTTCTAGAAAGCTTAGGAGGATTGAATGAAACACAAGAACTTACAGTTATAGCAGATGATGGGTTTAAAATGACCTATTCCTATTCAATGGTTAATGGGCTTGTTACAGCTTATGACAATGTAACAGGTGTAGAACTGGGGATTCAAAGCTTTGAGATGATACTGATCTTTGAAGAAATAGATGAAGTAATACTAGGAGGAGGTCCGCTAAGAGTAGGTTTTCTATCAGATGACGGGTATGTATCTGATGGACAACTATGGGTGAAGGGAGTAATCAAAATTGAAATGAACATTCTCGAGTAGAATCTGGAGTGTAGATCTTTAAGGTTTAAGTAATGGAGTGTATTAATCGACCTATTTTTGAAGCATCTATGTACTGAGGAACGTATCCTCATAGACAAACCTACGAGATAGTCGATGGTGATAGAACTCACAGGTCAACAGATAGTTTTATAAGGGAATCTTTTTGTCGAGGAAAAAATACGACTAAATTGTAGAATAGCTATAGAAAGAAAAAAACTATTGAGTAAGTAGAGAGCGTAAAAATACCTTTTGGTAATGTTGTCGTATGTTAGAGACGACTACTAATGTATCTAGTCGTTAGTTAGAAACGACAGAGGATGTTAGAAAAATTATTTTTTTTGCAAGATTATTAATTGAGCTTACTAGTAAAGACGGAATTAATTGAAGTAATACATCAAGAATTAGAAAAAAGGGTAGGGTTAGTGGTAGTTTATGGGGAGTAGAGAAAAAATGTAGTTTAGAACTAGGGAAAACTAGCCTAGTATAAAAAGGAAATAAGAGATAAAAAGATAGAAAGGAAATGACGTGGGGAATGATACTGAATATATATGCGGGAAAAGAAGAGAAGAGTATAGAGATAGCAAAATACAAGGTAAAGAACAGTGAAAGACTAGAGAAAATATTAGCAAGATTCATAGAAGAACAGAAAGAACAATTGGAAGAAAAAACAAGAGAAGGGCAGGGCTGGGGGATAGAGACAAAGATAGTAGATGAGAACAAGAGAGAGATATCGCTAAAGAATTTACATGAACTGATATATGAACAAGAGGAATTGAAGAAAACGTTCATGATGACGACAAGAGCAGTAGGAAAAATACTGACGGAAGGGATGAGTTAAGTGAAAAGCGACATAGAGATAGCGAGAGAATATGTAAAAAGGATGGAAAAAAGGGAAAGAAAGTTCTTCTATTGGACAGAGATAGGGCAATGGGGAATATATGTATTGATAAGTGTAATAGTGACAGTAATAGCATTTTGGTATAAAGAAGAGGGAACAATGCTAGCAATAGTGATAGTAATAGCTAGAGTGGTGGGGGTAGTGATAACAATAGGGATAACAATAGGATTGATAACGGTGATAGTACCATATGAGTACATATTAGGGAAAATAAGTCAAAGAGTGTTAGAAGGATTGAGAGAAGAGATAAGACAAGAATTGGATGAGATACCCGAAGAAACACTAAAACTACTAAAAGAAGAAATAGAAGATAAACTGATCGAGAGAAGAGCAGAGGAATTATATATCAAATTAGGTTTAATACATGAGGAAGGTCTGTGTAAAGAAGAAAGCCATAAATGGAAATAAAGAAGGAAGGAAGGAAAGAAAAAAGACTAATATGTTGTCGTTCATCTGCCATTTAAAAGAAGGAGATTTTTTCCCCTTGTTTTGAAGGCTCAAGAATTATTCTCTGAAAAGAAAGATATTTCTTTGTGAAATTTCCAAATTGAGTAGAGATCATTTGAAAAATAAAAAATATGTCTATATGGATTTAAACCACTGGATTAGATTATCTAGAATACATATTAAGGGAAAAGGTGATAATTCAGAAAGGAACCTATATAATTTATTGTTAAATTCAACTAATTCCGAGGAAGTAATTTTTCCTCTGTCTATTGTTCATATGCAAGAAATAGGAGGTTCTAGATATAGCGAAAATGCAAGAAAAGATTTAGCAAAAACTATAATTGACTTTACCAAAGAAAATTGTATTCAACCATTATTTGCTACTGTGCGACTTGAAGCAAGTTTTGCTGTTATTAAGACATTAACTGAAAAACTCCAAGGAGATAAACAAAAATATGCTAAGGAACTCTTAGAAGAAGTTATCGATGCGAAAGAACATTATCCCTATTTTCCAATTGGAAAGGGTTTTCCAGCTCTACTTGGCGCAGAACCCCAATTGATTGATAGTTATACTGGGGAAGAAATAACAGAAGGTATATTTTATGAAAAAACACAAGAATATTTGAATGATCCTGATAAATTGATAGAACTAGCATCAAGTGAATCTATGCGTCTGGAATACAACAAGATACTCAATGATTTTCAATCAATAATTCAAAATGAAAAACGATTAACAGATATAAGGAAAACACTACATAAAACACGTAAAGAGGATGTCAGATTTGCACAGTTTTCTTATTGGAGTGGAATTAGTAAGATATTAGTAATCGAGATTCAAAAATGGTCAAAATTGCTATCTATCGACCTCAAAGAAGCAATAATAACTGTTCTCCGAAATGAAAAAGGAGCACCAGATAAAAATAGTATATTTAGTTTCCATAAACTAATGCCTTCCGTTTGGTGTTGGTTTAAACTTGAGCATTTTCGAGATAGGCATTATTCAAGAGAAATAACACCTAATGATATCTTTGATATTAATGCACTAGCTAACGCTTTACCTTATTGTGATATTGTAGTATGTGATAAGTTTTATGCAACAGCTACGAGAGAGACCAAGTTAGATAAATTCTGCAACAAAATAGTTAGACACAAAATGGATGATTTAATCAATCTACTTTGAAATTATATTGTTAAATGTTTTTTTCATATATGTTAGCTTTGTAATCAACTGACGTAATGCATACAAGATATGCAACAGATCAAGAAGAAAAATATAATAAGAATTCTGAAATCATTAAAATGTTTAATAGAATGTGTTACACTATCAGGAAAATCATCAAAATATATGAACAAATAAGTACTTTCGAGAAGAAAAAATAAGAAAACATATATAGAAAATAGAACTGGGGTCTAAAAACCAGAAATTCTCAAGTTTCCGACAAAAACAGTTCAAAGAAAAACATAAGAAAATAGCATTAGCAGAGGAATTTGTATCACTATATAATAAAAACTGAAGGGTAATAGCTTACAAGTAAGTATTGTGGGGAAATAAACAGAAAGAGGAAGATCTAATGAGTAAATTAAAAATTAAAAAATATATGAAAACAAAGTTTCAAGAATTAGACGAAGAAAAACAAAAATTGTTTAAGAGACTGGGATTTTATACTATTATCTGGTTAGCTGTTATGTGCATAACACTTATTGGAATTGCAGCACGAGGATTAATTGATAATATCCCTTGTTATTTATATGGTGATTTTGGGTATGTAGGAATTACTTTAGGAGTATCACTTCTCATACTGTATCCCTTAATCTGTTTCTTTCATAACCGTTCAAACAGAAAAAAAATGATAAAATCGAAACCTCCAATATTTTTTTATTGTTTGTATATTGGTACGGTAGTGTATATTTCACTTTTGATATTTTATACATTTTGTCCTACTTATTAGTAAAAAACCATCTTTCTCTTCTTTTTAATCATTTTTGAAAATAGCGATTTCTTTGACAAATGAAAGAACAATATGTGGAATATCCAAAAAAATTTTGAGTTCTTCTTTTCTTTTTCTAATTAACAATAAAGAGAGGAAAAATTATAGAATTTCTGATACTTGATGATCAAAAGTTTCATAGGATTCAATAAATTCAGGAGGTAACTCATAGGAAGCAGTACTGTTTTTCCAAATGATTGACTGTTCAGTTTCACCAAATCCAGGTTTTAAAACACTTAATGTTTTAGAATCAATTGATGTTGTCAAATGATTTAATGTTTTAAGAGGATAAAAGTCCGAGTATGAACAAAGAACTAAAGCTGATAGGTTTGGAATTGTCTGAAGATAAAGATTAATTTTATCGTAAGCTTTAGTGTATAGTTCTTCAATATTAAAGGTTCTACTCCCACTATAAATACAAAGAATACCTGGGTTTTGGTTAACATTGAGTTGACCGCTTTTATCTTTGATAACCTGATTGACCTTATCTTCGATATTTTTTAATTCCTTATTAACAAAATGGAATCCTGTAAAAGTTAGTTTGTCAGTACTCCGATTAGGAGCAATTTCAAGAATTAATTTTCCTTCTTCTATTATCTTAGTTATTTCTCCCTTTTCTTTGGATTCAACGATTCTATTTTCAATCTCTTGTAAAAGATTGTTATGCATTATTTTTGGAATATCAATTATATTGCCTGCAATCTCTACATTATGCCTTAGCATTAAATTCATTAACTGCAAATGAAATTCTTGTTTCTCTTTATCTTAATCAGGATTATTTAAAGATGTAACTTCAAGATTAAATATTCTATCAGCTAGTTTAATTTCTATATCTGGTGTTTTATCAGGAGTATTTTCATCTGTAAAAGCAAGTTCAAAACCTTGCAATTTGAATTTTAAAGCCATTTCTAGCTCATAGAGTGCAGATAGAGAATCAAAATAATTATCACTATTGAAAAATTTCTTGATTCGTGGTTCATAATTTGGAATTTCTGAAATGATCTTAACCAATTTGTTAGTTTTAATTAACCAACTATAATGAGCATTACTGCCAAACCTAAAATAAAATGATGGGTGTTTAGGGACTTTAAGTTCGAGTTTTTTGGCGAACTTAGATAATTCTAAAAACGCGTTAGCCCCTTCATTTTTTAATGGATTACAATCACTAGTTAATTTATGGAATTTCTCTAGTCTATTCCATTCTTTATAAAAATCTTTCATGTTATCTCACAGTTCACTATTTACATTATTTAAATGAATTATGTTTGGTTCTAATAAAATTAAAATCGAAAAACAGTTACTCAAATGATATATAAAGGAGGTAAGAAAGAATTATAGTTAGATTACAAGAAAAGAAAGAATAATAATGAAAAGCCTTAACTCATTATTCGAAATCAAAGAAATGAAAGCACTTTTGTTAAAATAGTGGAAATCAGAGAATTTCCGAATCATGGGAGCTCTAACTTATGTGAAATCCAGAGAAAAGATTTTGTTCATCTAATTTGGATAAAGTGAATACAATAGATGTTTTTCCAATTCTCCATCCTCC
>JAUVXQ010000011.1 GCA_030603505.1 Candidatus Heimdallarchaeota archaeon
AGAAAAGTTTTGTTTGTCTCCCACTCGCTCTTTATCAGCCACAGCGCGTGATTATAGACGTTCTTTGACCATCGTGAAAGTTTCTTCAGTATCCAGTACTCTTCTTTCGATAAGGATCTAAGATGGTTTTGTTGTACTCGATACATCATTAATATAAACTTATTTTCCTATTTAAACCCCCGTAAGACACCTAACTGTAAGTATTCTCTTCTCAAGTTCTTCTTTTGAAAGTTTTTTTCTCTCCTTGTACAAAGAAAGGAACCTATGGGAAGTTTATTGGTTCAGCTCTTCCTTTGCCCTATTTTAGTTATTCTGGAAAGATACTCCTAAAACAAAATGAGTATTTCAATAATAATGAAAAGAGGTTCAGTTTAGCACTGGAAATTGAAGAAGGAATAATGCATAATACTCTATGGTTAATTCAAAAATATAAGGGTTTCAGTTATAATATTACAGACCAAATACAAGCGATTAAAGCAATTAATTTCAAAGATGTTTAAGATGTAGATCAGCTGAAAATCAAAGAAGCTCACATGGCCACTTACTTTTATCAAGCTGTAGCTAGACTTTTCTTTTGGTGGAAATTCATAAACGCACAAAACGACCACCAAAAGACCCTATTAGTGTGTTAATGCCATATGGAAATATAATACTCTATACGAATTTATTTTCGAGTATTTCTTCAAGATTTTCAAAGAAGACTTTATGAAAGTGAATCTTATCTCATAATGTCCATTTTTCCATAATATTTTTAGAATATTAAAGACATTAGAAAATAATAGTAACCATTTTCTTATTTTGATGTTCTTATTGATCTAGAGCTAGTTCCACCATTTTGGGAATTAAATAAACATTTTCCAAAAAGGAATGAATCTATGATTTGTTGAATCAAAAGCATGATAAATACGTACTGAATTCAGAGGTTGGAGAGCTTCTTATGAACCAAGAATACATTGCTAATAATATGCCTTCATACTTCAAAACTATGAAAAAGAAGTATACTGGACCTGTGTTTGATTCACATACTCACCTCGGATCTGTAGATGATGTTAAAACTATGGTAAAATATTCAGAGAGATTCAACATTAAGAAGATTTTCGGAATTGTAAGAGATAATAAAACAAAATTAAACATACAAAACGAATTTCCTGATCTTTTTGTGTTTGCAATTTTTCTATCAATTCGTGAAGCTCTACAAGGTGATATTAAAGGATCTCTTGATTTTCTTGATAAAGCATATGAACAAGGGTTTACATTGGGGAAACTTTGGTTCTCTCCAAGATGGGTAAATTACTTCAAAGCTGAAAATTTGAAGATTAAATTCAGAACACAGGATGTTCATTTGAATGACCCAAAATTAGAGCAAATTTTTACAAAACTTGAAGAACTTAAATTCACTCTGTTAATTCATGTAAGTGATCCAGATCTCCTCTATGAAAAAAACTACCAACCTTCAAGTAAATTTGGAATTAAGAAGAATCATACTAATGCTTTGAAAAACATACTAGAAAAATATCCTAAACTAAAAATCATTGGAGCTCACATGGCTTCTCAACCAGAAAATCTTAATCTTCTAGATTCATGGTTAAATAAATACCCAAATCTCTATGTTGATACAGGTTCAGCTAAATGGATGGTTAGAGAATTTGCATATAAAAAAGAAGAAGTAATTAATTTCTTTAAAAAACACAAAAATCGTATCTTATTTGGTACAGATTTAGTTGCAGGTAGAACTGATAGAGAACCCCTTCCAGGATATTATATTAATCGTTTTCTTAGTTTTCAAGCATTGTTTGAAACAGATATTGAAAACCTTCCTCTCCCAATGCCTGATCAAGAAAATGATAATAAAACGCAGATAAATGGTCTTAATCTATCTCAAGATATACTGAAGAGAATATATTGGGAAAATAGCAACAAGCTATTTCTATCATAATTGTCTTTTTTCTTCTATTTCCAACAAATGCTGTTGAAAAAACAGTCTTCACATATTCTTGCAAGGATTGATTATCGCTCCAAATAGCCGTGTTCTTCATAGTGGAGGAATGTTTTGGATATAAAAGGGATCAATAGTAGAAGATTCTTAACAAACAACAGTTAATTTTTTATTGACTAATACCCATTTATTTTTGAGTTCATTTGACCGCGACAAAACGTGATTTTAAATTCATACACTATGAGCCAAGTTATTCTGATATTAACACTACTTATGGGATTTATCATCAGATTTATGAAGATTTCAAGACAATCGGGGAAGAAAATGTAAACATCAGAGTTTTTTCATATTTCTACGAAGGGATGGTTAGTGTTATTTCTGGAGACAATTTGTTCTTTGGAAAAGATTATTCACAGGCTATTCGCTATTATGAGCAAGCTAACAAATTAATTGTACGTTCTAGAGCCTCACGAGGTAGAGATGGAGATAGTATTTTTAATGAAATGGTTAAATGGGCTAATTATGCGGAAGGAATGTTAAAAATATCTATGTCTTTCACCGAAGAAAATATTGATAATAAAATCAGTTTATTAGAGGATTGTCAAGTTAATCTACAAGAATTCATTAAAGGGAGAGAATTAGAGGAACATCCTGTTGATAGGATTATTGCTATAGCCAGATTAGCTTACGCACGCTATCTACTTTTCAAATCTATAGCTGAAAGAGAAATCAAAGACCTAATCTCTTATAAAAAACACCTACTTAAGGCCAGAACAGAACTCACAAAAGCTAATTTTATTTTCAGAAAATATGGAGACGAACTTGAAGAATTACAAAACAATATTGACGAAGTAACAAAACAAAATATCGTTTCTAGAGCTGAAAAATTCTGGGAACAAGGTTTAGTAAATATTCAAATTAGCAATTTCACTCAAGCTCATCATATCTTTAGAATTGCTTCAAAATACTACACAAGAGCAAGTGAAATATGTTCAGATTTCATGGAACAAAGATTGTACCTTGCTTTGTCAAAAATTACATTGGCAAGCCAATATGAATCTCAAGCAAATGAACTGTATAAACGTGAAGACAAACCCCAAAAAGCAAGTGATTTATTCGTAAAAGCTTCTGAAATTGTTGATGATGCACTTGGTATGCTATCAACCATCAAGAGTGAATCTCTAATCAAAAGTATGACTGCACAAAGATCTTATTATGAAGCTTTATCACTGGAAACTAAAGGAATTTCTCTTTTTGATAAAGAACAATTTGATGAAAGTCTAGATAACTTTAACAAAGCAATAACAAGATTTGAAGAGACTAAAAGATTAGCAAAAGAGAGAAATCTGGATAATTTAGTAGAATTAGTAAGAACAGGATTAAGCGAAGTTGAAGGATATATATCTATGGTTAATGCCATGATGGAATAAGAATTAAAGATACCAATCAATAGAAATACTTAAACTCTTTTACTTTCTAAAAAAGCTTGAAGAATTTAGCCAATGAAGAAACAACGGTCTACGATTCTAAAGAAAATGAAATGTGATGGGCGGACCGAGGCTTGTTCTTCACTCTATTACAATAAGCCCTTCATTTTCTGGATTATTTCTTTATATTTTTCAAAAGAGTCTCTTTTATATCCTGTTTCAGCAACTAATCCAAGAGAATTAGCTGCAATTGTTTGATCCATTAATGAAAAATAAATAAATCCTTTCACTATTGGATTATTAACACATTGTTCTAACACATATGTTAGAGCTCCTGCTTGTATTTTCTCTCCAAAAACCATTGCTGAAATTCCAAATTCTGTAAACCAAAACTCTTTTGAAGAATTTGTAGCTCGATCTAGAAAATACGAAATATCAAAATGTTTTTCATAAAATGGATAAAAATCAACTCCAATGAAATCTATTGGAGTGCTGGTCCACAAAGGTTCAAACAAATCAGTGTCCCCTGTAATTGAATTCTCTGATAGATTTATTCCTATTTTAGTATCATTTGAAATAGATCTCAGTTCTTCAATTGTGTTGTTAATTTTATTAACCCACATACTAACAGTTATTTCTTCTTCAAGTGACAAGAAGTATGTTGAATAACCATATGGCTCAGGATATATAAGAATGTAATCAGGATTGGTTATATTAACAATATCTATAGCTTGTTGATTTATTCCTTCTGTAAAATCTTCGAAGGACACATTTTGAAGATTCCACGTTGGTCTGTCATAACCATAAGTAGCAAACATTACTTTTATTCCATTTGTTTTCAAATCATCCACAATTTGCAGTATATGAGATGAATAGTTTTCTAAGAATTCAACTTTAAGATCTATTCTAGCTACAGTAACATTAAGTTCCTTCATCAGAGCCAATTCTTTTTGAAATATTTCGTTAAAATTTTGTGTAGGTTCTATTTGGTAAGAAGCTGATTGAATGTACACACCTAACTCCATATCTGTGCGTTGTGAGAAACTGGGATTGTAATCTTTTGAAGTATATTCTCCAAAAGAGATCACATTGCCAAGACTCATTATATTGAAAACAAGTAACATTATCACTAAACTAGCAATAATCATTTTTGAACCATTGTCAAGAAAAGATACAAATCCACCCGAAGTTCTTTTCTGTGGTGTTTCACCAGCAGGTCGTTCTAGAAATACAGCGGCTTTTCCCCTCTTTGTCTCCTCTATTGGTTTTTCTTTAGTTTTTATGAGTTCTATTTCCTCATCCTTAACAAACTTAATTGGAACACAAAGAGGGATTAAAATTAAGATAGGAAAATGATAACTGATAGGTCCAAATAACAACCCTTGGAACATTGTATATCCAATAGTTGGCCAAACCAATATCCAATCTAAGAATCTAGGTAATCCAAATCCTGTTGATACAGCTACTTTTTGCAGTAATAAAAGAAATGTCCATAAAGCTAGCAATGTAAATAAGACATTGCCTATCTTACCAAACGCTGTTGATTTTATTGATTTCATGAAAGTAAATATTGTTACCAAAAGATTGTTTACAAAGATAAACAATGAACCTATGAATCCTAACCAACCTACTGTTGGAGCAAACGAGTTGAAGAACCATAGAAACATCATCAATGATCCTGCTACAGTCATCACACCTGATGCTAAACTCCATGCAGATTTTTCAAATTCTTTTTTTGTTAATGTATCGTACATTAATTTTGTACCTAATGACATGTTGTAGACAAATATTAAAAATGCTAGAACCAATGAACCCTCCATACCTATTATTGCCATTCTCTTCAATCAAAACTATCAATGGTCTATAAATGCTTTTACTTTTTTGATTATTTGTATAAACTATGTTCTAAGGAGGGCAAGCAAATCAACTAAGCTTCCTCTATAATCAGGTATATTTTCATTTAATGATTCTTCATTCTCTATGTTCTCGTCAACTAGATACGTTTTGAAACCTAATTTCTTAGCTCTTAAATCACGAAAAGCATCATTTCCTACGACTAACGTGTTTTCTGGTCTTGTTTTAGAATATTCTAGTGCACTATACCAGTACTTGTCATTCCCTTTACAGTAGTAGCTATTTTCTGCATGCGTAATGTGGTCAAAATCTGCAGCTGTTAAGCCTCCCCATTCCATCCTTTTCTTTACAGCTATATAAGGAAAAACAGGATTGGTAGTTAATAGAACAGGTATATCGGAATAAGAATTTTTTAAGACTGAGAGAATCTCTTTAACTCCATTCATTTGTTTGATTAGAGGTTGAATTACATTGAATTTTTTATGGTAGAAATCTTCAAATCTGTCCATAATCGTTTGACAATCGACCTCAAATTTTGGACAAAAATCATTCACAAAAACCTCTAAGGTTGTCGTATTTGGACTATCTGCTCTTTCCATGATTTCTGTTGATTTTAGAAGTTCTTCAACGAACGTTTTAGGATTAGGTATCAAGTCGCTGAAAAATTTAGCTGCTGTACCTAAATATAATTTAACAAATTCATTTTCATTAAAATTTATTAATGTTCCATCTAAATCGAAAAATAGTGCCTTGAATTCCATCGCACATCCATCAAGTTTCCATTAGTCATAAATTTTACCATTCTTATCTAAACATGTTTTATACAACCAAGACCTACATTACCAAAACGGATCACAGCAGCTACAAGCCTTAAACCATATTCCTTGATTAGATTGTCAGTAATATCTGCTACAGAATCAGTCACCTAAATCTCCTATGGAAAAAGAGAAAAAAAAGTAGAATCTAAGTTTTATTCAGAGGTTGTGTTTACACTTCAATATCTGTAGTGAATATGATCCCCAGTGTTCCAGGACCAGTATGAGAAGCTATTGTACCACCCATTTTGAATGTTTCACCTATTTTTAGCTGAGGATATCGTTCTTTTATTAATTCTTGAACTTCTTTAACTTTATCTGTATATTCAGCTTCCATAAAGTGTACAGTGATATTTTCTTGACCTGCAAATTTTTCGAATTGTAAGTCAAATATATCATCAATAGCAAGATCTATACCTTTAGATCTTTTCACCACTTCAAGTTTTCCATCCTTTAATACAATTATGGGTTTTAAAGACATCAATTTTGCTGCATAGTATTTAGCTCTACTTAGTCGTCCTCCTTTGAAGAGGTAAACTAAATCTTCAACTGTAAAATAAAGTTCCGAGTTATTTTCTCGCCATTTAACAATTGCTTCCATGATTTCTTCTGCATTCTTGCCTTCTTTTGCAAGTTGAGTAGCTTTAATTACCATTAATCCATGATAACTACTTGCTACTTTTGTATCAAAAGGATACACTTTTGCACCATCTGGATTTTTCTTCTCATACATTTTCTTCGCAAACATTGCATTTGGATATGAACCACTTAATCCGCTTGATATGTGAAATGAAATTATTTCATCATAATCTTTGGAAAATTTCTCATATGCTTCTAAAATAGCTTGTTGTGAAGGTTGAGAAGTATGAGGGTGATCTTTGGAAGTTTTAAATTTTTCGTAAAAACCTGATGTTGTAATATCTTTTAATTCCTCATAATCATCAACACCAAAGATTATATGCATAGAGACTGGCTCTACATCATATTTTTCATAAAGTGTTTTATCATCTGGACAATTCAAATCAGCACTAGTGTCAGACACAATTTTAACGGTCATAGGTTTAGAAATATTGTAGTTTTTTTTAAACATTGAGTTGTTATACGATGAGAAAACATCTAGCAAGTTATGTTTCCCAGAATGAACTGTAATACACTACAGAGAATTATTGGAAACCGATTTGTTAGATTCTATAATTAAAGAAAGGCTATAACGTTGATCCAAAGAATTTCACAAGACAACAGTGTTAACAATGCAATGAACTACCCCTACCCAAAGGAAGGGGTGAATACTATTTTTATTAAAAAGATAAATTATTATCAATTTTCTTCTTCAAGAGCAAAATATTTAAGCGTAGCGTCTGACACATGTTAGAAGTCTCATAAGGTTAGGACATTATGCTTACTAGGAACAAGAGTTTCACTATCTTTGCTATTACAATTCTTTTATTCATAAGTATATCAAATGCACAATCACATAATAATTCAACGGAAAATAGCCACAGACTTAATTTCCAAAAAGAACCAATAAGTAACAACTTACTTTTCAATGATGACAATGACACTATTCCAGCAAGACCTATTCTATCAGTGAAAAAAACTGTAAATACAACTTTACTTGAGTCTTATGAGTGGGTTAGAATTAATGTAACAATTAAGAATGTTGGTAACAGAACAGCTTACAATCTTACAGTTACTGATCCTCTTTTTGGTTCATGGGTATACTCTACATCAAATTTTACTATCCAAAAGTATGTTATAGTTGAGATAAATGCTACTATCAATTATTTTTATTATCTACAACCTATTCTAGAAGGTAATTTCACACTAGAATCAACAGAAGTAACATACAATGACTTTTCAGGTACTGAATATCTCTCTATTTCTCATGAATTTAACATTCTTGTTTACGAAATAGAACACATTCCTATCATTGAAGGAAATTTATGGTGGAAAATCCTACTTTATTGTTTTCTTGTATTATTAACTCTTGGAACAATCGTTCTATTTGATTTTCTGTACTTAAATAAATTCTTCCGTGGTAGAAAGAAGAGACCGGTAGCTTCTATAAGTCCCTCAGCAAAGAAAAGCAAACGTGGCGTTAAAAAGAAAGTTCAGAAAAAGAAAGTTCAGAAAAAGAAAAAATAGCTCTTTTTTCTTTCTATTTTATTCCAAATCTATCAATTTAAATATAGCAATCTTAAGAAAATGTTTGATGACTCTTCGTAATTTACTTTCTATGGACTTGAAATTTCTGCTTGTAGGTGGAAAAGGTGGAGTAGGAAAAACGAGTGTTGCTTCTGCTTTAGCTATTACTTTAGCCGAAGAAGGCAAAAAGGTTCTATTGATATCAACAGATCCAGCACATAGTATTTCTGATTCTTTTGCTCTAGATTTTTCTTCAGGTGATATAACAAAAGTTGAAGGCATAGATGGAGAACTATTTGTTTTAGAAATCAATCCTGATGATGCAGGAGAGGAGATGTCCAAATCCTTAGGTATGGAATCTATGCAAACAGACCAGCTTACAAATCTTTTAGGAGGTCAAGGTTTATCCGAATTACAAGGTTTAGGAGAAGATCTTAAAGAGATACCACCTCCTGGTATGGATGAAGCGTTATCTTTTGCAAAAATACTCGAATTCTCCCAAAACGATGAGTATGATACTATTGTTTTAGACACAGCACCAACAGGACATACTTTGCGATTGCTCAATCTTCCTGAATTTCTAGATTCTTTTCTTGGACGATTGTTAAAAATGAAAGCTTTCATTTCAAATGCAATGGGTTTAGTAAAATCACTATTTGGTGGTAAAAGAGATAAAGATACCACGATTGAAAAATTGGAAGCAATGAAAGAAAAGATTATGTTTTCAAGAGACCTGTTAATGGATCCACTAAAAACTCAATTCATTATTGTTATGATACCAACTTTGATGAGTGTTTTTGAATCAGAGCGTCTTTCATCAGAATTGAAAGATCACCTAATATCAAATAAATTCTCTGTTATCAATATGCTTAACCCCGATAATCCTGGATGTAAACATTGTAGTCAACGTAGACAAGAACAGTTGAAAAATGTAGAATATATTAATTCAGTATTTTCTAAGCAAGATATAAAAGTGATAGAAACTTTTGAAAATGAAATTAGAGGTATTGATATGCTTCGCTCATTCGCTTCTGGATTACTAAATGAAGAATAATCCCTACTCTTGTTAATTTAAAAGGTAGAGGTATTAAAAGATGAAAAATCCAAATATTGAAATAAAAACCGTAGAAAATGATATAATCTTTGCAGATGCTCACTGCCACTTACTTCCCCCATGGTTCAAATATGACCAAATTGAAGCAGTAATTGAGAGAGCTAGAAGTAAAAATGTAAAAATAATTATAAATAGCGCAATTTCAGCTGATAATTATGAGTTTGGACTGAGAACCACAGAATTTCCAGGAGTGTATCTGTCTCTAGGTTTAGATCCTTCGTCAGTTTCAGAAGAAGATTTCAATACATTTACTAAATATTTTAAAACAAATAAAGACAAGATTGTTGCTATTGGAGAAATAGGTTTAGATTATCATTGGACTAAAGAGTCTTTAAAACAAGAAAAACAGAGAATAAACTTACATAAATTGGTACAATTTGCTTTAGATAATAAAAAACCAATTGTTATCCACTCAAGAAAAGCGGAAAAAGATGCAATAGAAATTCTGCAAGAAATGAATGCTAAGGATGTTTTGATGCACTGTTTCGATGGTACAGATGAACAAGTTAAGCAAATAGTTGAAGAAGGATGGTTCATTTCAGTTCCAACAAGTGCTGTTTACAGGAAAAATTACATGAGGAAAATAGACCTCATTCCCCCTAAAAATCTCATGTTTGAAACAGATAGCCCTTTTCATTCGTTAGAACGTGGAAAAAACAATGAGCCTTCTGTAATATCGATTCTCTGTAAACATGCTGCAAACCAAAAACAGTTGAAAGAGGAAGAATTAGCTCGAATAACAACAGAAAATATATGTGATTTTTATGGGATAATTCTAAATTCTGAATCCTCATCTTTCACTAGTTAAAGCAATGCAATTGACCCATAATTTGGACCTAGTAAGTGACTACTAACTAACGAGGTTTCTGTTTTTATAGCATTGGTCATTGAGATTACATCTAGAACTTTCTTTATACTCTTTTCAAATTCCCCTGATCCACCATAGAATACTTTTTTGAATTCTTTAGCTTTAGTTGTTATTTCTATTTCCTTTGTTAGATTTTTTACAATTGATCTTAGGTTTCTACCGCTTGAAGAGTTGGACCAAGAGCTATGATACAGTTCATACATCTCATATGGTTTGAAAGATTTGCGTATTCCAGAAAAAATAGATCCCTTCCTTATACCCACACTGTTAAGTCTATCATTTTTAGCTATCAAGAAAGAATGAATATGCTTGTTCAATGAAAAACATTCTTTTCTGATTTCATTGATATTTTTCGCATCTAAGATAAATTTTGCTAATTCTTCAATTAGAAGCCCAGATGAAGGCCCTAGAGTTGGAGAATCAATCACATCTATCTTGACTTCAGCAATTAGTTTCTTTGCTAAAACAGCATTTTCAAAAACAGCAGGTGTTATCAATGTTGAGTGAAGGCAAATTATTGAATCAAATTCTTCAGATAAATAGGTGAATAATTCAACGAAGTCTTTGATACTTGGTGAAAGTAACTGAGATTTTCTATCTTTGCGCATTAATTTGACTAAATTTGATGTTTCAAGTTCTCTTATTGTTTTCCTTTCTTTATGAAGAATACCTTTGGAATCTTTTATCAAATATCCAATAGGAAAGATGTTGTAATATTCGAGCCATTTATGAGGAATTTCCTTACTTGTATCTATAACAATCGCTGCTTTCATTTGTTATTGGCCACCTATACTAGCAAATAGATAAAGCTTTGGACATTACCTAACAAAGGAACAATTCATTCTTTTAATCTTCCTTTGAACTCTTTTTTGTAATCTTCTACAAGAACTTCAATAGCTAATGCCCCTTTCCAACCACAATCATCGTTTGTGCATATATACTTGATATTCATGCTAAGAAAATGTTCTATGTTTCTAAGAGGATAAAAACAATGGGGACAAACCTTAATTACTCCTTTAAACGACCCTCGTTTTATCTTAACATCAACTTCTTCAAAATCTAAATCATCTTGATATTTTTCTTGGTTTATAATATTCACCTGGTATTAAAATTGCACTTCGATATTAGAATCAGGGAAACCAAACTTAATCATCATATCCTTTATCTTAAATCGATGATCACCTTGTAGCTCGATTCTTCCTTCTTTAGCTGTTCCACCACATGCAAGTTTCGATTTAAGCTTTTTAGCTAAAGCACCAAGATCAACTTCAGATGGATCGATACCAACGACGAGAGTGTAGTTCTTCCCCCACTTTCGTTTTTCCAAAAAAATTCGTATAACTTGTTCTTCTTTTGCTATTTCTTCACAGACGCACAAATCCTTTGGCAGCCCGCACACTTTACAACTTTCTTCCATTGTGCAAACTACCTCTCAATACTTTTTATATGTTTGCATTAGATGTGAAAAAGAATTAGATTCTCTTTTATAATATATGAAATAATAATGTGAAGGATTAGCTAATTTTATATCCTCGTACAAATGTTAATGGTTCCATCCTAAAGATGGATAGAGTTTAACATAAACGAGTATATTTTTTTTGTTTTTTTTTGTAGACATCACTTATTTTTCTAGGAGAGTACAATATTGTAACTATTTGTTAGATCTTCCATTTTTATGGTTTCTCCATTAAATTTATCTCTTTTTCTGGTTGCAAATAACTAGTGCTTAAAAACGGGTTCGCTTATTAATTTGCAAAAAATAGTATATTCATCTATGCTCAAATTCAAAAAAAAAATTCTACGACCGAAAATTATATTTCGTTTTGATGTATATGTGATGTGTGAGTGTTCTAATTATTGATTCATTAGCATCTAATGATGGTAGGAGAAAATACTCTCGAGATGCCATCGGAGTAGGACCACGGCTATTATCAGGAGTTTTTGAAAAATATAATTCTAATACTCAAATTGCTAGAGTTGAAGATCTGCTAGAAAAAAGTGTTTCCAACCTAATTACTCAAAATGAGATTTTCCTTATAAGTGGGATGACTGTTGATTTAATCGCTGTTAAGAGAGTTATTAGAAAAATACGACAAAACAATAATAAATCACAAATTATTCTGGGGGGACCTATTCTCTCAGACGAAGAACTGATTAATTCTCTAGAAATAGATATTGGCATAATAGGTGAGGGTGAGCGAATTTTAGCTGATCTAATAGAAAATAGCTTCTCTATAGACAATTTTAGAGAAAAAAAGGCAAATCAATATTATTGCATAAAATTTGTAAAAGATAAAGTGCTTTTCAAAGGAATTACGTGCCACACGCATTCTCTTTTTGAAGAATTTTCGCCCTCCACTGAGATTATACAAGATTACCCAGATTATTGGTTTTCAAAAGTGTATGTTGAAGTAGTTAGAGGATGCTCTAATCACATTCGAGGAGATATAGTCAAGTTAAATGGTGGTTGTAATAATTGTAGCTTATGTGATACTCCCGAAGTTTTTTCTGAAGAAAACTGTCCAGAGGTTATTCCACCAGGATGTGGTTTTTGCAGTGTTCCAGCAACTTTTGGACCTGCAAGAAGTCGAAATGTTCAGCAAATAGTAAAGGAGTGCGATGAACTACTATCAAAAGGTGTCAGGCGAATCATTCTCTCTGCTCCTGGATTCTTAGATTTTTGTAGAGGTAAAAACAATGAACCATTATTTTCTCCTACTTATCCTACTCCAAATCTAGAAAAAATCGAGGAGTTACTATCCAAACTCTCAGAAATACGAGATCAACAAAAGCATATCTGCAGCATTTCAATCGAAAATGTTAAACCATCACTAGTAAATCCTGAAGTTGCTAGAATAATTGGTAAATACCTACCAAATACTTCTATAAGTATAGGTTGTGAAACTTTCGACGATGATCATAGTAATAAAATAGGAAGACCATCCAAACCATCAAGAGCATTAGAAGCTGCGAAGCTGTTTAGCGAGAATAAAATTTTCCCTCAAATTTACTTAATACATTCATTACCAGGAGAAACTGTTAATACAGTAGAAATCACTAAGAGAACAATTGAGGAAAACAAATTGGATTTTGTTGAGAAGATAACAGTTTATAGATATTTACCACTACCTAATTCTCCATTTTCAGTGACTAACTCTCCTTCTCCTGTAGAAAGACATTTGCTAAAAATTAAAAGAGAAGAACTTAAAAAAACTATCATTCGGTTCAATTTAAACAAGAAAAAATCCCTAATCAACGATGAACTTACTACAATAGTAGCTGAAAAGGATAAAAAACGTGAAGATACCTACATTTGTTACCCTATTTTTAGTGGTCCTGCCATAAGTGTTTACTCTTCTAGTAACATTATAAAAAAAGTACTTACAATCAAAATCTCTAGTGTCATTAGTGATAAATTAGTTGAAGGTAAAATTATAAATGAAGGAGAATCGTCACTTCATTAGAATGGTGTCGACATTTTAACAGCCTTACAACTAATTAAGCTCGAAATTAGTACTCCCACAAATGAAATTTAAACTCCAATGAGGAATCAATACATCATACATCAAAGAAGTATAAAATTGATAGAATAGTATCGAAAATTCGAATCTATCGAGCTTTAACAGGTTTAGCTATAAGAGATCGTTGTTTGAATAGTACCCTACTTGAACAGCGAGGGCATTTAACACCAGGTAATATTCTTAATTCACTTGGGGTTATTTCATTTTTACATCTTGAACAAATGTATTTTGTCATCAAATCAACATTTTAGTTTCTATTCTTAATCTTTTCTTTGTTAGCTAAAGAATTTCTTCATTGTTCAGAATCTTCGAATTCTACTTCAGAGTCCATGAGCTCTCCTAGAGTTATGTCGAGATCTTCTAAGGGTATTCGTATCTGTTTCATCGAATCTCTGTCACGAATGGTCATAGATGAATCTTTTAGTGAATCATAATCAACAGTTATACAATAAGGAATACCTATTTCATCTGCCCTTGCATACCTTTTACCTATTTTACCGCTCTCGTCATAGAAGGAGAGATATCCTGAGTTCTTTAATTCCCTATGAACTTCATAAGCAAGATTTGCTAAACCGTCTTTTTTCATTAATGGAAAGACAGCAACTTCCAAAGGAGCAATAACAGAAGGAAATTGAAACCAACTCCACCCTCTACCATCATCGCGATAGCATTTTTCTAGAACAGTATAGAGGATACGATCAACACCAAGTGAAGGTTCAACTACATGGGGTAAAACTTTCCTTCCATCGGAATAAGCTATTGTAAAGGATGAATTTGAAGCTTTTGAGTGTTTTTTCAGATCATAGTCTCTTCTATAAGCATTACCAATTATTTCCTTATGACCAACAGATAGATTAACTTCTAAATCGAAATTTCCTCCTGAGTAGTGAGGTGTCTCATGAGGAAGCATATGTCTAAACCAAAAATCCTCTTGCTTAACACCAAAATCAATTAACATCTCCGTTTCTAAAGCAAAAAAATACAACAAATAGTCATTAGGAACCAAATTCTGTTGCTTAATTTCTTGCAGAGAAAGTGATAGAGGTTTTTCCCATCCTTTTTCTTGCATTTCGTGAGTAACAAAATTGATTTTTAAATCCTCAGCTATTTCAAAAGGAGATGAAGCTTCTTCAGCATCAGGATCGAAGAACATCTCGATTTCCATCTGTTCAAATTGCCTTAAACGTATAATGAAATTTCGAGGAGAGATTTCATTACGAAAAGAATAACCTGTTTGAGCTATCCCAAAAGGTAGTTTGTTTCTCATAAAAGCTGTTAATCTTTTAAAATTGATAAAAATATTCTGAGCTGTCTCTGGTCGTAGATAACCAGCGTATCCTCCAGAAGGACCTATTTCTGTTTTAAACATTAAATTAAAATTGCGGGATTTACCTAAATCTTCCTTACATTTAGGGCATTTAACATTGTGTTCCTGAATAAGTTTATCTTGGTCTTCTATTGATAATCCTTCTGCACTGATGTTTGCTACCTCTTTTATTAACTGATCAGTTCTAAACATAGAATTACAGACATTACATTGGATAAGAGGATCATCAAAAGCATCTAAATGACCTGAAGCTTGAAAAACAGATTCAGGCATAAGAAGAGAACCTGAAACTTCAAAAATATTATCAGTATCAAGAACAAAGTTTTGACGCCAATAATCGACAATTTTCTGTTTTAATAAAGTACCCAATGGACCATAATCATAAAATCCTCCAGACCCCCCATAAATTTCAGCTGTAGGGCATATAAAACCTCTACGGAGCGAAACATCGATAATCTTATCTATTAGCCTTTCTTCAGTCAATTGTATCCAAAAGGATAAAATAAGAATCGTACTTAAATGCTTTGAAAAAAGTGAAAATGGAAAAAGATTTGTTATTACAAAAAAAAATAAGGTTTGAAGAGGAAATAAATATTAGATTGTGACCTCTATCTTGAGTTTTCTAACAAGCTCTTTGTACCTGTTACGAACAGTTACTTCAGTCACAGTAGCTGTTTCAGCAATCTCACGTTGGGTGCGTCTTTCACTCTCAGTGATTCCTGCGATGTAAATAGCAGCTGCTGCAAGCCCTGTAGGATCTTTACCAGCTGTAAGATTATGCTCTTTAGCTCTGTTAAGAAGTTCAACAGCTTTTCGAGCGGTTCGACCACTTAAACGCAGCTCAGCAGCAAATCTGACTATATAATCTGTAGGATTAGCTAAAGGAATTTTAATTTCAAGCTCGCGGATTATAAGACGATAACAGCGACCAAGCTCCTTTTTAGAGATGCGACTATGACGAGCAATTTCATCAAGTGTTCGAGGAACACGTCTGATGCGAGCACCAGCGTAAGCAGTAGCACCAATCATTGCTTCAATAGAACGACCGCGAATGAGACGCTTTTCAATAGCCTTTCGATAAATATTAGCAGCTGTCTCGTTGACACTGCGAGGAATACCAAGCTGTGAAGATAAACGATCCAATTCAGACATAGCGTAGGCTAAATTACGGTCAATAGAACTATGAACACGAGTGCGTATCTGCCATTTACGCAAACGGTAAATTTGTGCTCGACGTTTAGGGGAAAGCTTCTTACCATAAACATCGCGGTCTTCCCAACCAATTTGAGTGCTAAGACCTTTATCATGAATAGTAATAGTAGTAGGAGAACCAACCCTGCTACGTTTGGAACGTTCTTCAGCAGTGAAAGCACGCCACTCAGGACCATCATCAATAAGCTTATCTTCAACTACAGTACCACAATTTCGGCAAATATGTTCGCCTCGAGTTTGGTCAAGAATAACATCAAAACTCCCACATTCAGGACACTCTTTATCCTCTTCTTCTTCATATTTTTCTTCTTTCTTTTTACTCAATATTTTACCCCATGCAAGTTGATAGGTCTATCGAATAAGTTGGAATCTCTCATCTCTTTGAGCGTATGAATAAAAAATGAGAGTTTTACCCTCGTGATGACCCCAGTTTTTCACAGACAGTTTTAAACTTTTGCGAATACTTTTTAAACCTTTTCCGTGTCTCTAGTATATAAACTTTGTTATTACATAACGAATACTTGCTACTACACACAACGACTCTTAAGTCTATAAGCAGGTTAATTCAGTTATTTTTGTTCTTTTTTTAAAAGTTTTTATCATTTTCTCTTTTTCTATCTCTAACACTGTCTTATCAAGAAATCTTGATTATAGAAGTTTTGAATATTTTTCAATTCTCACATCACGCTATTTCAAAATCTTCATCATTGTCTAGATCTATGTCTCTTTCTTATAGTTTCTTTACTCTCTTTTTCTTTCCATTGTCTAATGCATCTACTATATCGTCAATACCCTTGGGGTCACTAAAAAGACCTGTTCCGCTATCACTGCAAGGCGTAATCAGTTTTTGTAATTCCTTCAATTTTTCATTATCCAATTCGGGCAGCAAGATTTTAAGATGTCTAGTGTCCAGTGGTGAACAAGATTTTCCTTCTCTAGAATTTTCTTTCTTTTTGTCAGTTTTTCTCTTTTTTTCTGATGAAATCTTTTTCACCTCAATAGTTGTTCATAGTTACTATACTCTTTAATTCAATATTAACCTTACTTTTGAACAATTTAAAGCTTATAAACAACTCTTTCAGTAACTTTCTTACTCTTTTCTTTTATCGTTATTATTCTAGCTTTTACTAGATTAAACAAAAGGTGCTTTCTTCTACACAAAGAAGCTTTTTAAGTGTCTATGCTAAGATTAATTATGAAACAAAATAATCACCACAATTTTTCTCCTACAGTTTCTAGAATGCCCTCAATTAAGATAAACACTCGAATTTTATCCTTTCTATTCATTATTTTATTTATATGTACATTAGCTTTTTTCCCCCTTTCCTCTGAAGCTCAAGATCCTCTTCTTCCATATTCTGTTAAAGTTAAAGGCGATATTGTCAATAATTATGCTAATTTCACTTATGAATTGCGTTTTGATAATACCGCTTCTGCTGAAGCTACGGAAGTCAGTTGGTTCTTTAAAGTGCAAGAAGGCATTCGCTTAAGCAATGTTTCTTTTCCTTGAGTGACCTTGTCTACTGGGGTAGGATTAATCCTGAAGACTTAGCTGAAGAGATTTACAATGAGACAGTAGAAGCTAATCTTACAGGAGTTTTAGTTAAAGCCGAGTCTAATGGTTACACAATCGATATGAATGTTGAGAATGGCACAGAGGCTATTTTAATCATATTTCTTGAAGGTTTACTTACACGAAATATGGGTCTTTACATTCTTGACCTCCCAATCTCAACTCCTACTATTTTGTTACAAGCAAATTTTGAGCTTGATGTGAGTATACGCTCAAATCATGGTTCTATAGAGGGTTATTCTGTTACTGGTTTGGTTGGATATCTAGCTACTGCTTTAGCGGACGGAATCCGTTTAACTTATACATCCACAAACTTAGTTATTCCTGCTGAACTCTCTCTGTATTATGCTTTAGAGCGTCAAGTTGGCGGTAGTAAGCTTCTTACACATACTAATGGAACTCACAACTTTTTTAATTATCTTCTTGCTCCCAGCATTATAGAAGTTTCAGATATAGTCCCTAAGCAATATGTTTTTGTTATCGATATTTCAGGTTCTATGTTATTCAGTAAAATCTCTCAGGCAAAGATCGCTTTTAATTCCATAATTGACGACTTATCAGACATTGACCTCTTCAATGTTATAGCTTTTGACTCACTAGTTTATTCCCTATGGTCCGAACCACATATAGCATCTGAGACTTTCAAGCAGGAAGCTAAAAACTGGGTTAATAGTTTGGAAGCTAGTGGAAGCACGAATTTCCATGATGCTTGTATAACAGGTTTAGGGACTTTCATGGAATCAATTACAGCAAATGTTATGCTCGTTCTCTCTGATGGTGAACCCACTGCTGGTCCGATAACTGATACACTAGGTATATTAACAGCTGTAAGCGAAGCAAACACTAAAAAAATATCCATCTCTACCATTGCTTTTGGTTATGGTGCTGATGAAGGATTAATGGCTAATCTAGCTTCACAAAACAATGGATTCTTTGTTTTTATCCAAACAGATGACGAAGCAGCAGCTAAACTTCTAGATTTCTACAAAAAGTTTGGCACTCCTATTGCCAGTGGATATTCCATACATATTGAAGGTGCCTATCTAACCGCTTCATTAGTTCCTCTACGTGATTCTCCCTTCTTCAATGGTAGTGAAGTTTTACTTTCGGGTCTTTATAGAACCACTCTTTTTATTTATACAATTATATTGTATGACAGCGGTCTTGAAAACTATTACAATAGTGCTATTAATCCCTCTACTATTTACCCCTACGTAGAATCTATCTGGGCTCAACATCGCCTTTCCTACTTACTCAATCAAGTTCTTCTTGAAGGTGAAACAAATACTCTTAAAAGTCAAATTATCTCACTTGCTTTACAATATGGACTTGTTGTTAAAGGTTATACAGCAATAATCCTTACAACATTAGAGGAACCATATGAGACTACAGTATCTACAACAGATAGTCCTACCGATTCAACAACGATTTCAGTAGTTACTTCAGGAGTTACTACAGGAATTACTTCAGTAACAGAATCAACAACAGATGTCTACTCTCAAATCACCACAGAAGAAAGCGGACTTCAATTGCTCTTTGCCCTCTTATCATTATTTGTGCTTGTAATTCTACCTGCAAGGAGAAGAATGAAGTATCAAAATCAGAAATCTAAATAATTTACCATAATACTTTTTTTCTCTTTTTCTTTTTTCTTTCAATCATTTTTATTGATAGCTCACATTTCTCGTAGAAAGAGATTAAATCTTATTAGCAAAGTTATAATCATTAATTCTTCAACTTCTATTGTGTTCATTATTACACAAAGACACTTTATAAAGCTAGATTCCTATGTTATTTATGAAACAATTTATTCACACTCAATCAACCCTTACATTTTTTGGCAAGACTATTAAAGACCTAAATATCAGGAAGGTTTCCTTTATACTTATCCTTCTATTTGTCTGCACATTGATTTATTTCCCCGTTTCCACTCAAGCACAAGATCCTCTTGTTCCATATTCTGTTGAAGTTAAAGGCGATATCGTCGATAACTATGCCAATTTCACTTATGAATTACGTTTCGATAATACCGCTTCAGCTGAAGCTACCGAAATCAGTTGGTTCTTTGAAGTGCAAGAAGGCATTCGCTTAAGCAATGTTTCTGCTACTTTAAGTGACCTTGTCTACTGGGGTAGGATAAAACCTGTAGAGATTGCTGAAGAGATTTACAATGAGACTGTAGAAGCCAATCTCACTGGAGTTTTAGTTAAAGCCGAGTCTAATGGCTATACTATCGACATGAATATTGAGAACGGCACAGAAGCACTATTGACCATATTTCTTGAAGGTTTACTTACACGAGATATGGGTCTTTACAGTTTAATCTTACCTTTTTCCACTCCTACTTCTTTACTACAAGCTGATTTTGATCTAGATATTAGCATATGTTCAAATTATGGATCCATAGAGGGATACTCAGTAACTGGTTTGGCTGGATATCTAGCTACAGTCATAACAAATGGAATCCGTTTAACTTATTCGTCTACTAATTTTGTCATTCCAGCAGGGCTTACTCTAAATTATGTTCTAGAACGTCAAACTGGTGGTAGTCAGTTGCTTACACACACTAATGGAACACACAATTTCTTTACCTATCTTCTTGCTCCCAGCATTGTACAAGTTTCAGACATAGTTCCTAGACAATATGTTCTTGTTATCGACATTTCAGGTTCTATGGGAGGCGATAAAATCTCTCAAGCAAAGATTGCTATCAGTTCAATAATTGACGACTTATCTGAAATTGATCTCTTTACTGTTGTAGCTTTCGAAACAGAAGTATCTACACTTTGGGATGAACCCCACATAGCTTCAGAGTCTTTCAAGCAGGAAGCAAAAGACTGGGTTAATAATTTGGTAGCTGGTGGAAGTACTAATTTCCATGATGCTTGTATTACAGGCTTAGGGACTTTCACAGAGGCAAATGCAGCTAATGTAATGCTTGTCCTCTCTGACGGTGAACCTACGGCTGGTCCAATAACAGCTACTCCTGAATTGTTAATTGCAATCAGTGAAGCGAACTCCAAAAAAGTTTCTATTTCTGCTGTTGCCTTTGGTTATGGTGCCGATGAAGGATTAATGGCAAATATGGCTTCACAAAACAATGGATTCTTCACTTTTATCCAAACAGATGAGGATGCAACAACCAAAATAATAGATTTCTACAAACAATTTGCTACCCCTATCGCTAGTGGATATTCTATACATATCGAAGGCGCTTATTTGACAGCTTCATTAGTTCCTCTACGTGATTCTCCCTTCTTCAATGGTAGTGAAGTATTACTCTCTGGTCTTTATGAAACCTCTATTTCTATAGACACAACTATCCTCTATATTACTGGTGATGAAATCTATTCCAACTATGCTACTGATGCGTCTACTATCTATCCATATGTTGAATCTATCTGGGCGCAACATCGTCTTTCATACTTACTCAATCAAGTCCTTCTTGAAGGAGACACAGATGCTCTTCGAGCTCAAATTGTCTCACTTGCTCTACAATATGGACTTGTTGTTAAAGGTTACACTGCTATAATTCTAACAGCGCTAGATGACCCTG
>JAUVXQ010000152.1 GCA_030603505.1 Candidatus Heimdallarchaeota archaeon
ATAAATTCTTCTTCTTATCTTTTTTACTTTGTTTCTGCAAACATTTAGATAATAATGGTTTGTCTGTAATTTTTTGATAAAAAAGAAAATGATTCCTATCACAATAGCTGACATTGCAATTAAAAATTAAAAAAAGTTGAGAAAACAATTATTCTAATTTTTCTCTTTCTTGTACGCTGAACATTGTTAAACCACTAACCATCTTAGGGTAGAAGTCAGTACTTTTTTGAGGCATCCTTTCGTGATTCTTGGACACGCTTAATACTTCTTCAGCTTTTGTTGGATTTAACATGAATACTGATTGGTACTTGCCTTGATCAGCTTTCTCTATTGCTTCATCCCACCATCTTTCGTAGAAGATATCATCGTCGATGTGTAAATCACCTAATCCCATTATACCATGAAATATCATATCTCTTAATATTACCACATCAAGTTGTTTGTACTCATCACTTGCATCAGTTACGTATCTATTTACATCTGCTATATTTTTCATTACAAATGATAAGGCCCTTCTATCTTGGTAAAGCACAAAGACATGTTTGTCTATATTTTTCTTTAGAAAATCTGGAATCTCACTCTTGCTAATTTCGTCTATTTCAAAGAATTCTTTTAGTTCTATCATCTTTTCTTCAGTTACTTTTTCTTTTGCTAGACATCTATGTGTAGCTAGAATCACCAGACCTTCATCTTCAATTGGAACGAGATAGGTCATTCTAAAATTATATGAATCATTTTCATCCCATTGTTCTGTTTCAGCTCTTCTTATATCTCTATATGTACAAGCAGTTTCATATCTGTGGTGACCATCAGCTATTACAAGTTGTTGATTTTCAAAAACGCTCTGGATAACTTGGATTTTTTGTTTGTCAGTCAATTTCCAAAGTTTGTTTAAAACACCTAAACTATCTATTGTTTTGATAAGTGGTTCACTTTTCGCTATTTCATCAAAAATAGAGATAGCCTTCTTCTCAGGATCAGAGTAAAGAATAAAACCTGTTTCCAAGTTATGGACAGTTGCTTTAAGCATATCCAACCTGTCAATTTTAGGACCTTTGTGAGTTCTTTCATGAGGGAGAACAATGTTTTCCTCAAATGGGTGAAGCCTTAAAGCACCAATAAAACCTTTTCGAATATACTTCTGCCCAAATAATTCATACTCTTGATAATAAACATAAATAGCTGAAGTATCATCTCTCTCGAAAATCCCTTCTTTTATCCACGTATCTAGTCTTTGCTTTGCGATAGCATACCTGTTTTCTTCAATTGGAAGTGTAAGCTTGCTATAATTATATTCAGACTTCTCATAATATTCCTTTTGCATCTCAGGAGTTATCTTATCATAAGGTTGAGCAATCAAGTTATCCATATTACCTGCTTTTTCTGAATATCTTATTGCTTTGAAAGGTTTAATATCTACCATAGTAATCTATCCGCTGTTATTCTTTACATATATGAATTTTATTTAAAGAACATATTTATTTATTGCAATTTTTAATAGGAAAAAGAAGAAGAAGGTTCACAAAAAATTAGGAGGGTTTTAGAGCTTCAATCACTCTTTCAGCTGCTTGAACGCTAGCTCTATAACTTCCTTCTTTAGTTTGAGCACCTATATGTGGGCTTATTATCACATGATCATGTTTTAGCAAAGGATTCTCTGGTTCTGGAGGTTCCTTCTCAAAAACATCAGTGCAATAATAACCTAGTTGTCCAGATTCCAAGGCTTCAAAAGCAGCATGTTCGTCTACAATTCCACCTCTTGCACAATTAATTAAAACCACTCCTTTCTTCATCATATACAACATTTCTTTTCCAATCATGTGTTTTGTTTCATTGGTTAGTGGTAAGTGTAGACTGATATAATCTGCATTCTTAACTACTTCCTCAATTGATGACTTCATTTCAACAACAGGATTTTCAGGAACATAAGCATCATAACCTATCACTGTCAGTCCTAGAGCTTTACATTTGACTGCTAAGCTAGTCCCAATTCTTCCTGTTCCGATTAAACCTAATGTTTTACCATCAATTTCCCTTGAAAAGAGTTCTTTTTTCATGCTTTTGTATACGCTAGGATTCTCTTTTATTGCATTAGTTCCTTTAACCACATCTCGAGTAGATGCTAGAATCATTGTTAAAGCTAATTCAGCTACAGAATTTGTTGTTGCAGCAGGAGTATTAACTACTTTGATTCCTCTATTCATTGTTACTTCTAAGTCAATATTATCCAAACCTACTCCTGCTCTTCCGATAACTTTCAGATTTACTGCTTTTTCTAAAAGCTCTCCTCGTACTTTAGTTGCAGATCGGATAATCATAGCATCATATTCACCGATTATTTGTGATATCTCTTCTTTTGGTAAATCCCAGGCTACTTTAACCTCAAACCCAGCTTCTTCTAGTATTTCAACAGCTTTCTCATCTAATTTGTCAGTTAGTATAACTTTCATCATATCAATTCCCCTTTCTATAAATTCCATATTTCTGTAATATTATCTAGTAATTCCTTGATACTGTCTAAAGTATGATCACCCATATGGCCAATCCTAAATGTTTTGCCTTTTAATGGTCCATATCCGTTAGCTATTTCCATCCCTCGTTCTGCTAGTGTTTTGTTTAATTCACCAATATCCTTGTTTAGTGTATTTTCAATAGTACTAACAGTAACTGAAGCGTACCCATCTTCAGCAAAGAGTTTGAAGCCATTATCAAGAGCCCACTTTTGAGTATATTCAGCCATTTCTAGATGACGTTTATATCTATTCACAGCACCTTCTTTAAGCATCTTACCTAGCTGATAATCTAGAGCATTTAATAGCGAAATAGCTGGAGTTGAAGGTGTTTGTTGTTTTTTCTCGAAATAATTATGAATCTGAACAAGATCTGTATATAGACCTCGATTTTTAACCTCATTTCCTCTTTTGACAGCATCATCAGAATAGATAACTATAGCTAAGCCTGGAGGCATGGCAAATGCTTTTTGAGTCGAAGCAAAAACAAAGTCTGTATTCATTTCATCTGGAAAAATTAAATCTCCACCCAAACTTGAAACCGCATCTACAGATAAAAGTGTGTTTGGATATTTATTAATAACTTCACCTATAGCTTTTAGATCACACTTAACGCCAGTGCTAGTTTCATTTTGACAGACTGTTACAAGATCATATTCATTTTCTTTTAATTTTTCTTCAATCATCTCTGGTTTAATGGCTTGTCCCCATTCAACTTCGATAATATCGATTTCATTACCGCATCCTTTAATTGCCTTTGACATTCGATCAGAGAAGGAACCATTAATACAACAGAGCGTTTTCCTACCAGCCCTGACAAGATTTCTACCAGCAATATCCATTGCTATAGAGCCAGAAGCAGCTATAACAATGATATGCTGAC
>JAUVXQ010000120.1 GCA_030603505.1 Candidatus Heimdallarchaeota archaeon
GGTGCAACCCCATCATCAATATGTCCTGGTTGAACAGTGACATCCTTATTGGGGACATCTGAAAATTTCGCACAGCAATTGGGTTTAGCCCATATTGCTTCTGAGATGTCTTTACCTATCTTTTTAGTACTAACCTCAAAAGCTGCAACAACTTCAACATCTGAAATATGATACTCACCGAATTTTACATGCATGATACCAGGAACATAATCACGTGCATCTGCATTTTTATAGTATTCTAAGCCTTGAACTAAAGCTGAAGCACAGTTACCTAACCCAGCTATAGCTATTCGTACTTTTTTAGTCACATTGAGCTCTCCATTGCTATTGTTAAAGTATGATTTATTGAATAAACTTCAATCTACCGGAACAGTAGGCTTTTAAAAAGTTTTACCATTTTGATATTTATGGATGAGAAGCTAGGAACAATACTTCTTACTGGAGGATTAGGACAACTAGGTTATTTCACATATCTTAAGTTGAAACATCAGTACAATATATGTATAGTCGATGATTTATCCAATGCTAAAGTTGAGCCACCAGAAGATGTACAATTCATTAAGAAAAGATTACCAGATGAAGAAATTTTTGAGAAATTACCTGATATTGATTATATAATTCATCTTGCAGCTCAAATCAGTATAAAAAAATCAATAGAAGAACCAATTTATGATGCTCAATCTAATATATACGGAACGTTAGCTTTGCTTGAGTATGCTAGGAAAAAAAATATCAAGAAATTCATTTACATAAGTTCCGCAGGCACTTTCGGTAACCCCCAATATTTACCAATAGATGAAAACCATCCCAGAACCCCTATCTCGCCCTATGGATTAAGTAAACTTGTTGGAGAAAATTATGTAAAGATGTACAATGATCTTTATGGTTTAAACACCGTTAGTTTGATTCCATTTAATTTTTATAGTCCATTACAAAACGAAAACGACCCTTATGCAGGGGTAATATTCAAATTTCTTACAGCTGCAAAACGTGACAGTAATTTAACTATATTTGGTGATGGGAGACAAACTAGAGATTTCATCCATATTAAAGATGTAGCTAGAGCACTAGAATTAGCTCTTATTAAGAAAACCTCTAGTAAGACTTTCAATATCGGATCAGGGAAAGCTACTTCAATTGTTGATCTTGCTAATATGATTCTCCAAATCAGTAACAAAAATTTAGATATCACATTCCAACCAGCAATTAAAGGAGAGATTGAGGAAAGTTATTGTTCAATTGAAAAAGCTGCAAAAGAATTGGATTTTTCTCCAAAAATATCGCTACACGACGGATTAAAGGATATGTATGAGAAATTATTCTCTAACTCTCTTTCAAAGAAAGAAAAAGCTACCAAAACATAATAAATCCTCACCCTATTTTTAGAAATAATGGAAAATTACGTTGTGGATACGAACTTATTTATCACAGGTTTTCAATCTCGCCCTGATACTTTTAAAAAATTTGCTCAAGCCCTTAAGCAATTGAATATTCAGGTATTGATAACCAATGCTGTTAAAAACGAGATGCGATATTACTTGCAAAGAGAAATAAAACCACATGTGAAAATTAGACACATAGAAAATGATGATTTTCAACTGTTTCTCAAGAAAATCCATAGGATTACGACAAGTCTTCCTCAAAAGCCTGATTTAACAGTCATAAGCCTTGCTGATAAGATTCAAGCTACAATCGTTTCGAGTGACCTTAAATTGCTGGAAACAGCTGAACTTATTGGTTTGAAGACTTTAACTAACTCTGCATTTGCCAAATTAGTTGCAAAAACAAATCAGGATTCTTCTTTAAATTCTTTCTTACATGAGTTAGAATCAAAGTTGTTTGCTGAAGAAATACGTTACTCTGTTGCTAGTACTAATAGATATGATCCTGTCAAAAGAATAAAAAAAATAATGGATTCAGCTATTAGTGTTATTCGTGCTGAATATGAGCAAAAGATGTCTCAAGCAATTGTAAGCGACTTGAAACAAAAAGACACATTTTCAATTGAAGCTTTACAATTACAGGAGCTTTTAGTTGAAATTAGAAGTGATTTCACAACTTTAGAACAAGATTTTCAAGAAGAGAAATACGCAGATTTAGAAGAAGAAATTCTGTGCAGAGTTCGAGAAATAACTGACTTTATTGTAGATTGGAAGTTAGCTGTTAATATAATAGAAGATCATCCGATTTATAATGATGCATTAGTTCTTCTGGGGAGACTACAGTATCTAGCTTGTATATGCTTAATAGAGAACCAAAAAGTGGAACTTGCTCGTGTATACATGGACAAATTGATGATGATACTTTTCCAGAATGCTGAAGCTGTAAATGATTATGGAATAGATGTTCACTTCTTAAGAATGATAATCTTACTGTTGTCAAACCAAATTAATCGCTTAACTTCTTATTTTACTGTAGCTTTTGAGGAAGAATGTCAGCAATATCAACGATGCGATGTTTCGAATATTATCAGAGCATTGATTTTACTTACTGTAGTATTAGGTAAAGAAGGAGTAGAAGACACTTCAGATGTAGGTGATTTTGATAGCATTGAGTTCATTAACCAACTGGGTTTTAAATTCATGCAATTAAAGCAGCTGAAGAAAGCAAATCTAATGTTTGAACAAACTTTCTATCTATCATTAAATAGTGATAACAAAGGGTTGTGTATAGCTAGTATAGAATATCTAAGCTGGTTATATTTTTCAGGATTAGAAAGCGTGAAACCCACAATAGAAAAACTCTATACAAAGTTGACAAAGAGGTACCCTAATATTAAAGCAAGTTATCGATACAACCTAAGTATAACTAGTAATGAAAGTGTTCTTCAAAAATTTGAAACCACAGATTTTGTGAGCATAGATAAAATTCCAAAAGCAATCAAAGCATCTAATTATTGTATTGGTATTAGGAAAGCTAAAATTAAGAGTAAAACTGTACCTTTAATCAGAGTTATGAATTGGGATATAATGGCTCGCATAGGAATTATAGACGAATCTAATGTCTTAGAAGATAAATCTTCTTTAGGTGCGATTATCTATCTCGTAGACGGTAAATTCAAGATAACAAAAGCTACCAAATATTTCAGAAACAAATATGGTATCGAGTTTATTCTGACTATAAATCGTGAATCCTCTCCCTTAGTGATTGTCAGATCAACAAGTGGGTGGGATGCATCAATATTGGAGTAATATATACGTTATCTCCGAAATTCTTTTTATTGACATTGCTAATACCCAATTATGGAAGTTGTAGAAACGGGAATACCAGGATTGGATCGAATAATAGGAGGAGGTTTCCCCAAAGGGAGAACTATATTGGTTGCTGGACCTGCAGGAGCAGGGAAATCTACATTTGGGATTCAATTCTTATATCATGGAATTCTAACTGAAGGAGAAAGTGGAATCTTTGTCTCCTTTGATGAGCTCCCTGCACATGTTAGGGAGGAATGTCTAAACTATGGGTGGAATCTAAAAGAATTAGAAGATGATAATCTGTTAGTTATTGTTGATGGATTTAGCCCTAGGGCAGGTGTTAGTTCAGGAGAAAAATATCAAACTCTAGTAGATGTTGATGAGGTTATAACACAATTGGTGGAAATAATTGATAAAACTTCTGCTGAAAGAGTAGTAATAGATTCGATAACAGCATTAGCATTATCAATGGCAAATGAACAACAAATAAGAAGGCAAATTCTCAAGCTAAGTGCTGTCATGTCTTCACTAGAGTGTACAACCATATTAACAAGTGAAATGTCAAGAGGAGAAGTTTCAAGATTCGGTGTAGAAGAATTCATGAGTCAAGGTGTTATTGTTTTGAATTATGAATTTAGAAACTCAGTGGGAATAAGAAGTCTAAATATAAGAAAAATGAGAGGAATTAAGCACGAAATGATAGAAAGACCATTTTCTATCGGATCAAGCGGAATCGAGGTACATTCAGATGAACAGTTCTACTTCTAATATCTACTCTTGTTTTACAAAATTTCAATCGATTATCATAAGATTTAAAATAACAAGCTAAAAACGAGAATGATAACAATGGGTAATATCCGAACTAGCCAAGTAAAACGTCTTTCAAAACAGATAGTAAGAGACTTTCATGACCAATTAAACACTGATTTCCAGAATAACAAAATGGTTGTCGAAGAAGTTTGCTCTCCTATGACAAAGAAAGTTCGTAATCAAATTGCAGGATATGTCACAAATATTATGAGACAATTCAAAGATCAAAAGATTCAGGTCTTAGAAGAATTATAAGTCGTTTATATTTAGGAATATTGTAATCATAATATTCTTCTAAATCTTAAACGAAAAACCTTTTTAATTTCTAGTATTAGGCTTTTATATGGATTCAAAGTCTAGAATTTCAGGTTTTTATGATAAAACTATGGAAGAAAGACAAGTCATTATTAAAGATCTTCTTAACTTATCTGAAGATGATATTAAGACTCTGGAAGGAAAAGAGATCTCTAAAAAAACACTAAACATAATGATAGAAAATGTTATTGGGCAAATCCCTCTCCCTGTGGGAATTGCGACA
>JAUVXQ010000090.1 GCA_030603505.1 Candidatus Heimdallarchaeota archaeon
ATTTTCATTAATTCCTCTTCTGGAAACCCAACACCGTCAGAAAAATAGAACTTGATTCCATTCCATTCAGGAGGTAAATGGCTCCCAGTAATGAAAGCTATAGCATCCTTTTTTAATTTCCATCCTTTGAACAACGTTTGACCAAAAGCGGTTGTACCAACATAAGTTACATCAACGCCTACTGCAGTAGCACCCGATATGAATGCATAAGCTAAAGGCATACTAGTTTGTCTTAAATCGCTTCCTACAACTATTTCTTTTCCTTTTAATTCTTTTGTAACATATGTTCCTGCTGCTAAACCTATTTGATACATAATTTCAGGAGTTAGATCTTTATTGTACAACCCTCTTATATCATAAGCTCGAAAAATATGAGGAGAAATATTATCTGTCATCGAAGTATGAAATTTTTTTGTAATATAAAAGTTTGATTAACTTTGCTCTTGCATAAATTTATATTAAAGATATAATGGCTATAATTATGCATCTCGCTTTGGCTTATAGTCTAGTATTTTTCGGTTCATATTTGATAGGTTCAGTACCTTTTAGTTGGATTGTGACCAAATTAAAAACAGGTGAAGATTTAAGGAAAATCGGTTCTGGTAATGTTGGTGGGAGGAACGTTTACAGAGCAACAAAATCTAGAAATATAGCTATTTTAGCTGGGATTTTGGATTTAACAAGGTCAGTAACTGCGATAGCTACTTCATATTTCTTATTCAAACATTTCTTTGAACAAGGTGATCCAATCCAATTTTGGCCATATACTGATGTGATACCATCAAGTTTCGCTCTGACAATAGCTGGATTGGGAGCAGCTTTTGGTCATAATTGGCCTGTTTATCTTCTATCCCACGGTGGACGAGGAATAACTGTGGTTCTTGGATCATTACTTGTTGCAAATCCAATACTAATTGCATTTTGGGTCGTTCTATGGCCAATTATCATCACTATTGTGGGTTATTCTTCTATTGCATATGTTTTAGTCACAGCTCTTGTAGGAGTTATCGGTCTATTTCTACCAGGAAGTATGATGATGCCTTGGGCTAAGGGTAATCTAGCATTGGCGTGTTTAATGTTTGGAATTGCTCTTATTATGTTAAGTAGGCAAAGGGACAATTTCAGAAAGATTAGATCAGGAGAAGCAAAAAAAATGAGGATTATTAAAGCACTTAAAGGAAAGAAAAAACTTTCTGATGAGATACTAAAGTAAAGATATTCTCAAATTTAAGAAGTTTTAAATTCTTGTTCCTCAACCCCTTCCAATGAATAAAGCTATAATAATAACAGGTACTCCTGGAACCGGGAAGACAACCATTTCACAGCTGCTTTCAACTCATGGATACGAAGTTCATGAAGTAGGTAAAATAGTTAAAGAAAAACACCTTTATACTCTGTATGATAATGAAATGGAGTGTTACGTGGTAGATGATAATTTGTTGACTCCTGTTCTGGTTGAGCTTATTGAGAATAACAGTTCTCCTGTTCCAATTATTCTTGATGGTCATGTTATGATCATACCTTCTGAGTACATTTATCACTGTATTGTGTTCCGATGCTCAATAAAGACTCTAAGAACAAGATTAGAAGAACGTGAGTACAAACCTTCTAAAATCGAAGAAAATGTTGAAGCGGAAATTATGGAGGTGATTTTAACTGAAATGTTGGAATCCTATGGAGAAGAAAATGTTTCTGTCGTTAACACTGACAAAACTGAAGAAAAATCTTGTAATGATGTTTTAAATATTATAAAAGGGAAAAAAGAGAGGAAAGAAGAGGATTCTACCTGTTAAATTTTATAGATAGAATTCCTCTATCGTCTTTAAGTATGGATACTGCATCATTTGGAGCTACGATGGTGAAAGTTCTAGTGTTTGAAGATCGCCCAAAGAGTTTAGTTCTCTTAAGAGTTTCACCGCTATCGAACGAAACTAAACGTATTCCGTTGAAATCTTTGAAATTTATTTGTTTCATAGTTTTTGCAATAAGGCCCATTTCCTCTTCTGGTGTTAGGCTTGTTTCTAATACAACGATGCTTCGTTGTATCACTCTAGTAAGTATATAATTTATCTTATCGTGATATGAGAGATCTTGGGTTTCTGTAGATGGTACAAAATCAACGCTAAAAGACATGATTTTCACCTCACCTTCCTAGCCAAGCTAGCTATCATATTGTAAAGATCGTATATACCTTCTCCCTGTAAAGCACTAATTGGAGAAACATGATAATCACTAAAGGCCTCTTTAACTAAACCTGCATCGGAATCAGGTAAGTCGACTTTGTTTGGCACAATTATGAATGGTTTATTTTGAGCTTCAAGATTACCAATAATAGTGAAGTTGACCTGGTCAAAAGGATGCTTAGTTGCGTCAACAACAACTAAAGCTACATCAACATGTTCCAGATATTTTATAGCTTCAACAATCCCCCTTGTAGCTTCTTTTGCCCTTTGAAGAGCCTCATTAGGAGATAATCCGAATTTGATAAAATCTTTTGGATTAACAGACGTTGCAACACCAGGCATATCTATAAGAGTAAGATCTAAATTTGTTCCCTCTGCAACAAATTTTACTTTTTCTAACTTTTGAATTTCACGAGTTTCATGGGGAATTTCACTAACTTCTCCTACTTCTTGGCTAGCCCAATCCATTCCTATCTTGTTTGCAAGAGTTGTTTTCCCAGCATTCACTTCGCCATAAAAACCTAAATTAATTTTCTTTGTTTTATTTGATTTAAGCCACAGCTTCCAAGACATAACTAACACCTATCATAATATTTCCGCTTCTTAGTAAAAAACGACATAATATCCGTACTACACCGAAGTATTACATTTTTGATAAAAATTAATTTTGATTGCTAATAGTGTAAAAGGGTTTAGAAATGTCCCGATTTATTTTAAACCTAAACATTTCATTTTTTTAGGTGTATTTGATAATCTAATTGAGCCTTCCTTGGTAACTACACAATCATCTTCTAGTCTTATACCAAATTTGTTTTCAAAATATAAACCTGGTTCAACTGTAACAATTGAATTTTCAAGCAAAGGTTTTGAAGGTAAGTCAGGATAAGCTCTACGTATTCCAATCCCTATATCATGGGTTTCAATGCCAAGTGAATGCCCAGTTGAATGGATAAAATATTTCTCAGGATCGTATCCAAATTCTTCAAATTTAGCACGAACTGCTGCTTCAACATCAGAAGAGAGAACACCAGCTTTTATCAGTTTATAAGCTGCTTCTTTAGCTTGATCCACAGCTTCATATGCATTTAGAACTTCTTCCGGGGGATTTGAACCTATCCAATAAGTATGTGTAATATCACTATTTGACCACTTGTAAGTGACTCCGTAATCAATTAACAAAACTTGATTGGTCTTTATTTTCTTCTCTCCTGGTTCGTGGTGTGGAATGGCAGCATGAGATCCTGAAGCTACTATTGCATCAAAAGCTACTCCCCCTCTTTTATTACATTCATATTCTATTAAAGCAGCAATTTCTTTTTCGGTCATCCCTGGGCTTATCTTAGATTCAACTACAGTTTCCATTAATTCTTCAGCTAACCTTGCTGCTTCTTTATGATTCGAAATTTCTTTCTTTGTTTTTACACTTCGAATATCAAAAATAAGATTCTTAGCTGAAACATATTGCAGTTTTTTATTAAATTTCATTAAAGCTATTTTTGTTCCACTTGCTATTATATCTCTGTTCATCATGTCTAAAACATCATCAGTTTCAACAAAGTTTAGAGCTATATTAGCTCCATCTGGGAAACTTTTCATGATTTTTCCAATATTCTCCTTCATTTCTGAACCTTTTTTATACGCATGAACTTCATATGCTTGGTGATCAATCATCATTGCTTCCATTGCTGAAATTACTACTTGGGAAGAATCTTGCGATATAACTACTAGAGTTGGACTAGAGACATTTTTTTGTAATAAGTATTTACTGTGAATATCGTAAGAATGATGACTAAAAACTACCCATGCATCAATATTATGTTTTTTTAGCATTTTTCGAATTCGTTCAATTTTCTCTTTCATTTTTTGTATACTCCATAACAATTTCTTTTAGCCATTGAGGACATAAATCGTCTTGTGCAATTTCTGTTAAATCTTTTAAAGTATCGATGTCTTTAAATGATTTTTTGTAATTAAATTTGTGATATGGAATTTTATTTGTTTCAAATATTTCTAGGAATTTATAGGCTGAATTTTTGCCGAAAACAAATTCTGTTAAACTTCCTTTTACAAATCCTAAAAGACTTGTTCCGTTATCCTGAGAGGGGGCGATAATAACTTGATGTGCTTCTTGAAGCAAATAAATTGTCTTTTCTAATTCATCTTTTGAAATCAAAGGTAAGTCTGCCATGACCACAAGAACAATATCTTCATCAAGTTTTTTGGATGCTAGACCCACTGCGTCGTTTAAATCCTCTCCTTCGTCAACAAGTGAGTTATAAGATCCTTTGAATTCTGTATTTTGATTTCTTGTTAACAAGTAAATATTATTTTGATAATCAATCTTTGAAGATTCTTCAATTATGTGTTGTGTCATCTCAAAAAGTATGTTATCGACAGTAGAATCATCAATATCTTTACGAAGTCTTCCTTTTCCTTTGTTTGTTCCTCTATAAGGTATCAGTATTGCTACAGTCATTCTCTTCTCTCATCTTAATGTTTTAGGATGATTTTACTTAATTCTGTTGCATCAATCTCAGATTTAAAAACTATGTTCTCAGCTAGAGTTTCAATTCCCGTAGTTTGTGTTATTTTTCCAATCTCAGCTGAATCTTTTTGATCAATAATGAAGGTGCTAATTAAATCTTTGTAGATTTCTGAAACACCAAGAGCTGTAACCTCATAACCTTTAGCTTTCATTAATTGAGCTGCAGGGCCACTAATTGCTTTTTTTCCTATAATAGGGCTAATAGCTATGCATTTTTCTCTATTCCTTTTCATCCAATTATTAATCTCTTTAATTTTTATGATAGGACCAATACTTGTTATAGGGTTACTTGGACCTATTATTACTAAATCTGATCGTTCAAGGTTTTCTAGGAGCTTATCAGGAACTTCTGCAATTTCAATATGCTTAATATATACATCTTTGATATTCACTTTTCCCTTTAACTTCACCCAAAACTCTTGAAAATGAATGTCATCCCCCTCTCTAGTGATAATTCGTGTTTCAATATGATTATCAGAACAAGGTAATATATTTGCATCTATAGCTAATTTTTCACATAAACATCTTGTGATTTCTGAATGTTTCATCCCTTCTCTAATTTTCTGAGTTCTATAGAGATGAATTGCTAGATCTTTGTCACCTAAACTGAACCAATTTTTACTATCAATTTGGTTAAGAAAATCACTTGTAATATATGTATCACCTTTAATCCCCCAGTATTTTGAAACATCTAGTAGTCCACTGAATAAATACAAAATAGTATCTACATCTGGTGATACGTAAAGTCCATTTATCCAAATATCATCAGCTGAGTTGGCAATTATACTAATCTGATTGTCATTGATAATCCTTCTAAACCCTTGAATTAACTTAGGAGTCCCTGTACC
>JAUVXQ010000072.1 GCA_030603505.1 Candidatus Heimdallarchaeota archaeon
ATATCTGCTAAAGCAGCAGTTGCTCCTATTCGATCATTGGTTTTATATAACCATTCTAGACTTCCATTTTCATCTAAGCAGTATATTTTATTATCCCATGATCCAAATACTATCTCTAAAACTCCATCATCATCTAAGTCAGCTATAGACGGAGAAGAAGATATTTGATCGTCTGTATTAAATGACCATATTAATTTCCCATATACGTCTAGACAATAAATTCTTCCATCTTTTGATGGTATAATAATCTCACAAAGACCATCATTATTAAAATCAACAACAGCTGCAGATGCTTGCACATAAAATTCTGTAGAGTAAATCCACCTAAGTGTTCCGTTAGCGTTAAAACAATACAAGTTGTAATCATGAGACCCACATAAAATTTCAAGCCTTCCATCACTATCAATATCAGCTATTGTTGGTGACGAGATGATTAAATCATTAGTTTCAAAAGACCATATAGAAGAACCAGTAGAATTAAGACAATAAATATGATGATCATAAGAACTAATCAGAATTTCCAAATTACCATCTTGATTAATATCAGCTATTGCAGGGGATGCTTGAATTGCATCACCAGTATCAAAACTCCACTGAAAAGAACCATCAGATGCTAAACAAACAACAGAACCAGAATAAGATGCAGTTACAATATCTATAACACCATCTCTGTTAAGATCTGCTACAATAGGACTTGTTTTAACTTGGTATCCTATATAAGATGACCAAATCTCATTACCATCAGAATCTAAACAATACAAATAACCATCAAGGGAACCCATTAGAATTTCAACCATTCCATCGTCATTAAAGTCAAAAACTGAAGGAGAAGCTTGAATATAATGTCCAGTAGGAAAATTCCATTTTAGTGATAATTCTATTTCTTCTATATTACCCGTTTTTTCATCTTTATTATTCTCTAAAGAATAAACAGCTCCATTACTAATAATTGGAAATAGTAATAGAAATATTACTACAATTGATAGTCTATAATTCATTTAAAATATCACCAATAATCGTTTAAATGGTTGATTATGCACTTATAAACTTTATCTTAAATTTTTGTAAGTAGATAAGCCAGTTTAGTTACTATTAAAAAGAAAAAATAGAAAAGATTGGAATCATCGTTTTTAGGGCTTGAAGCAATAACTTAAAAACTAACCAGCCAAGCGTTAAAGGAAGTATATTGACATCCTTCAACTTTACTGATGCTGAACAAATTCTAGATTTTTTGTCTAAAACTTTACAGAAAGCTAGCGATGCACTTATTGACATATCTAGAAGTGGTTTTGAAATATCTTTCAAGGAAAATGATACTCCTGTAACAACAGGAGATCTAACAGTAAATACTATATTAAAAGAAGAATTAACTTCCAAATTTCCTGATATAGGTTGGCTCTCAGAGGAAACAAGAGATAATCTTGAAAGATTAAACAAAAAAAGAGTTTGGATTGTCGATCCAATAGATGGTACTAGAGAGTTTGTAGAAGCTATCCCTGAATATTCTATTTCGGTGGCTTTAGTAGAAGATGGTCAACCGATTATTGGAGCAGTTGTTAATTCTCAAAGAAAAGATTTTTTTACCGCAATAAAAGGTAAAGGTGCTTATTTAAACGGAGAACTGATCCATGTAAAAGAAAAATTAGAGGAAAAACTTGAGATATTAGCAAATCGTTCAGAAATTAAACGAGGAGAGTGGGAAAATCTAGCGAAACAAGCAAAAATTATTCCTACCGGATCAATTGCATATAAACTTGCTCTAGTTGCAGCTGGAGAAGCTGATGCCACATTTAGTTTAAGACCACAACATGAATGGGATATCGCTGCAGGATGTCTGTTAGTTGAGGAAGCAGGAGGAAAAATTTCGGATAAATACCGTCAAAGTTATAACTTTAATCAAAATAACTTAATTGTAAATTCTATAGTTGGAACTTCTGAAGTGTCAAATGAAATAATTTTTGAAATGATTGAAAAAGAGATGAAGTAGAATGGAAGCAAAAAACGATCTAATATCCCCACATGGTGGAAAATTGATTGACTTATATGTAACAGATGAAAAAGCACGCTATGATTTAGTAGAGAAAGCTAAGATTCTCCCAAAATTAGAACTAGATGAAAGAGGATTGGCAGATTTAGAATGTATAGCTACAGGAATTTATTCTCCTCTTACAGGTTTTCTAGGTGAAGAGGATTATAACAGTGTTGTAAAAAATATGCGGCTAGCAAATGGAACTGTATGGCCAATTCCAATCACTTTAGCAGTAGATGAAGATTTTGCGTCTAAATTAAACATTGACGATGAGATTTCGTTAATGTGGGAAGAAACCCATATAGGATTGATAAAAATCTCTAGCATCTACAAACCAGACAAAAAAGAAGAATCGATTAATGTTTACAAAACTGATGATAATAGCCATCCTGGAGTTGCAGGATTATTTCGTTCAGGTAATATGTATCTAGGGGGAGAAATTAAGCTAATTGAGGAAGTACCTCATAAAGAAATAAATGAATACAGATTCTCTCCTAAAGTAACTAGGCAAATTTTTGTAAAGAAGAACTGGAAGACAATTGTAGCCTTTCAAACACGAAATCCTATCCATCGAGCACACGAGCACCTCCAAAAAATTGCAATGGAGTATGTTGATGGTCTTTTTATTAACCCCCTTGTAGGTTTTACCAAAAAAGATGATATTCCATCGCATGTTCGAATGGAGACCTATAAAGTCATTTTAAACAACTATTATCCAAAAGAGAGAACTTTCCTAGGTGTTTATCCTGCAAATATGCGCTATGCGGGTCCGAGAGAAGCTATCTTGCATGCAATAAGTAGACAAAATTATGGTTGTTCTCATTTTATTGTTGGTCGAGATCATGCTGGAGTGGGGGATTATTACGGTACCTATGAAGCTCAAGAAATCTTCGACCAATTCTCTAAAGATGACCTTATGATTACTCCTATAAAATTTGAATATGCTTTCTATTGCAAGCTTTGTGAACAGATGGTCACAAAAAGAACTTGTCCCCATGGAAAAGATGCTCATATCTTCTTATCTGGTACTAAAGTTCGTGAAATGCTAACAAAAGGAGAAATGCTACCAAGAGAATTCACTAGACCTGAGGTGGCAATGATTCTTATCGACTCTGTTAATAATAAGCGTTTAAAAACTACCCAAAAAGGGGTTACTATTTTGTTTACAGGACTTTCAGGAAGCGGAAAAACAACCATTTCAAAAGCTGTTGCTGAGGAACTCAAGAAACGAAGATATAAGGTAGAACGGTTAGATGCTGATATCGTAAGGCAAAATCTTAGTAAAGGGCTTGGTTTTAGTAAAGAAGATAGGGATGAGAACATTCGCAGAGTAGGTTTTGTTTGTCACCTCCTATCTAGAAATGGAACCATAGCTCTTATGGCTAATATTGCTCCTTATATTTCTGTTCGTGAAGAAATTCGTCAACGCATAGGAGACTTTATGGAAGTTTATGTCAAATGTCCTGTTGAAATATGCGAAACACGTGATCGTAAGGGGTTATATGCTAAAGCAAGAGCTGGCATTATCAAAGGATTTACAGGTGTAGATGATCCTTACGAAGAACCCCAACATCCTGAAGTTGTTTGTGAGACTGATAAAGAAACGATCGAAGAAAGTATACAGAAAGTTCTTGATAAGATGGTAGAATTAGGATATATTGAACCTATCAAAGTTAAAGAACCAATTTAATGTTTCTTTTCTCTTTTTTAAACTAATTTTAACTACGATTTTTGAATTCTGTTAACTAAACCCATTTTGGTAACAGTTTAAAAGAATGGATTATGAAGGGTATGTGATTAACATGAAACCCAAACGTAACCTAGTGAAACTTAGAAAAGTTATAGTTGAAAAGGCTTTGAATGGGTCAAAAGTCACTCATATTATTTTTATATCAAAATCTAAAGTTAACATTATATAGTTCAGAAAGAAATACATGGTGGAGATTGTGAATTGTGTCAATTGATAATCAAGTGTTTGCCTATCAAATGCTTGAGAACTATCTAGTACTTCTATTAGGGGTTGTAGATCGCCCAGTTAAATCTAAAATACATCTTCAGAAAGAAATGTTTATTCTTTCTCGTACTGCAGAATATATTAATGATGTAACAGCTTTTGAGAAACATCAATTTGGTCCTTTTTCAAGTGATATACAAGGAATAATTGTTTCACCAATTTACTATAAACAACCTTTTCTAAGAAAGAATAGTGATATAACCCTATCTCCCAATGGTAAAAAAATATACAAAGATTTGATTTCAGAATATTCACATAGTGATAAGTTTCAAGAATTATTGGCTACTATGAAAATGATACGAGAACTCTATGATAGACTAACCACGGATGAACTTCTGTTCTTAATATATATATAACTTATCCAGGATATAGAGAAAAATCAGAAAAATCAGAAGAACTTCTATCTAAAGAAAGAAAACATAATTTAGCTAAAGACCTTTTGCAAAAAAAAATTATTACAAAGAAAAGATATGATGAGGTAATAGAAGCTCAATGGTAAATATCAATGTAGTTGCTGATAGCAGTTTTTATTTCTGCTTCATAGATGATATCAACCAACCAGATAAATTAGTATTTTCAAGTGTTTTTAGCAGAGAATTAGCCAAAAGGCAGAATATAGTAAAAAACTGATTATTTATGAGTTAAACAGTACAAAATAGCTGGTTTTAGATTCAAAACGAAGCTTTGTCAATACGTTTTAAACATGATAGAAAAGATAAACCGGAAACCAAGATTAAACATAAGTCACTTTTTTATCGGAGAAGTATTTTATTTGTGGGCAGCACAACAAAATCTAATAATTGAACACTGGGAAAAGAAAGAGTAAAAACTAAGTTTTTTTACTGATTTTTTGTTTCTCCCCTTGTTTAAACTGCTCTAGTAAATTATCAATTTCACTCAGTAACTCTGAGCTTAACATATCTTGGTGCGAAATGGTTTCTTGATATGGGATGTTGATATTGTTGAAATCTATTTCATTTTTTAGTATTCTTTCTGAAAAATATCGAATTACTTGAAACACATCAGATAATCTTTTTAGTCGAGTAATTCTAACTACTTTTTCAATATCAGAAAGATCCCTTATATTTCCTTTCTCTTCTTCAATTGATAATATTCTTACATATTTTTCAATATCAGAAAGATCCTTTATATTTCCATTCTCATCTTCAATTGGTAATATTGATACACCATTTTCAATTATTTTTTTAGTTTCTTGAGGTAGTTTCGTCTCTCTTTTCAGCAGTCTTCTTATAAATTCAACAACCTTAACTGTAAAAACAATGCCTTCTTTCATTTCATGTGCTATAGAGTATGGATTTATTTCACTTAATTTGTTTCGTTTACCTATAAGAAGGATTTCCAAAGCTAATTCATCTATTTTTTCTGATATTTCCTCTTCCTGATTCTTTTTTTCAGATTTGTTTTTAAAAGACATCTTGTTAAAAATTTGAATTTTAGAGCTCAACTTTTCATTATTTATCAGCTTTAAACATTCGTAGATCAAGTAAGCTGTTATAAAATCGAAATTCAGAATCATTATAAATTTTTCCAGAGTATAGTTGTGTGTATCTGTTCCAAGCTTTAATATTAATTTAATTGATTTTTGATTTACGTAACTCCAATTTATTTTATTGATATCAGACTTTCTAACACGAAAATTTGAGTTAAGTATATCGGTAGCAATACTTATAGAATCTAGATTTGCACCTATATTAAATAGTTCCCTAACTGTAGGCAATCTATTATTCTTTTTTCTGAATTTGAAAATGTGTGTGATACTGTTATCTATCTCGTTAACTAATATATTATTTCTCATATCATCTCCTTTGGCAGCACCAGTAGACTTGAAGATAAACCTGTTTCTCCAAATTGACTACTCTGAACTGAAAAAAAGACCTGTTTAACATAAAGTTGCTACAAGCAACATCGAAGTAGTACTAAATAAAGCATCATGAAGTTTAAAAAAGGAGGTGCAAATGAGTGAAGAGCACAATAGTATGGTTGGAAACAACCACAAATGTGGAAGTATATACTCCTGATGGGACAATCAAGTTAATAAAAGAAGTTCCTGCATTAATGCACAAAAATGCAAAGCAAATTTATGTTGATCCAATTGATGTTTCTCGCATAGAAATGGCATCCTTGGCAGAAGAAAACGGGTTGAAACCAAGAGAAATACCAATATTGCTTTTACTTTGTGCTAAAATGATTCCTTTCAAAGAAGGAGAGATATTCTACCAATATCATATGAATAAAATGCTTTTTTATTTGAGGCAGAATCTAGAAAAGGAAGGATTAGAAGGAGCTTTCCCAAATGATGAGTTCAAAGCTGAAAAACGTGGTCCTGTTCCTATTCATATCACAGAAGATTTGAAAGAGCTAAAAGTGAAGAAACTCCTTGATTTTGATTATTATCAGTGGAGTCAAA
>JAUVXQ010000051.1 GCA_030603505.1 Candidatus Heimdallarchaeota archaeon
CCGTTAGGGTATTATTAGACAGATTGCACACGTTAACTCCTATTTATTTCAAAGGTGAAAGATCAAGTGCTGTTAGGTTATTATTCGAAAGATTTATTTCCTGTAAATTTACCTGCTGTGATAATTTTATCAAAGGTTCTAAATCAATTGATTTAATGTTTTTGTCGTTTAGAATAAAACGATACTCTCTATCTCTATGATTTCTATCTAAGAGTAATTCAATCTTTTCTTCTTTTCCATGTAAATTAGTTATAGTAAACATATCTCTCATCGTTTCTTACTATCCATTCAAACACGTTAGTTTATTGATATATTAATATTGTTAGTCCCCAATTGGAAGTATACTGGATGATTATCTACCCATAATTGATACTTTGACTCCTCTTTTAAGAAATCGAAAGTACGTTTAACTACTTCTACTTCTTCCATCTCTTGAATGAAAAGCTATAAGTTTAAAGAATTTTATGGTAAGGTTATCAACTTCCTAATTTTTCCTTTTCAAATTTTTAGGAATGAAAAACCAAACTTAAAAATGATATTCGCAATGGATAGCGAATTTTTACTTAGTTGACAGACAAAGATTTTTATTCTTATTATAAAATCACTACTAGTCTCTCAAAATTTAAAGAGGTTATAGCTATGAATAAGAGAAAAACAATAATTTTTATTGCATTAAGTATGGTCATAGGTATTTTTATCAGTAGTTTTTTGTTGAGCAATGTTCATACTTTGGCTTTTCAAGATAATAGCACACAAGAATCCTTCAATGCATTAGATCGACAAAATTGGAGATGGACTCCAGTAGAGTTGATTTCTACTGAAAGCACTATTGATTTGCAATCACCTGATTTTACTGTTGACACTAGTGGTAATATTCACATTGTTTGGGAAGAAGTTTCTGATTATGCTAGTAGTGGTAGTGATCGGGATATATTTTACAAAAAGTGGGATTCTTCAACTAAATTATGGTCAACTATTGAGGTAGTTTCCTTCGTTAGTACTACATCCTCTTTTAGACCCTCTGTGGATGTTGATAATTTAGGTAATGCTTATGTTGTCTGGAATGAATATGAAGATTATAACAGTGCAGGTGTTGATGAGGATATATTTTTCAGGATACGTAATGCTTCTACATCCTCTTGGATGACAACAAAGGTTGTCTCTACCGAGAGTACTAGTGAGTCTGATTTTCCTGTTATAGCAGTTGATATTTCAAGTAATGCACATATTGCGTGGCTTGATAGCACAAATTATAATTTGAGCGGAAGTGATCTCGATATATTCTATAAAAAGTGGGATTCAACAACTCAAACTTTTACCACTACAGAAGTTGTTTCTATTATAAGCTCAGGTAATGCTTATGAACCTTCTATTGAGGTGGATAATATAGGAAACATCTTTTTAGTTTGGGAAGATAGAACTTTTAGTATTGATCAAGATATCTTTTTTAATAAATGGGATAAACAACTCAATTCTTGGTTAGGAACAGAAATTCTCTCTGATTATACTACTTTCACTTCTCACTATCCAGAAATAACTTCTGATTCCATGGGTAATATTCATGTTGTATGGTCAAGTCAAGGTACTTCCTCAAATGGTCTGATAAAGCGAATCTTCTACAAAAAGTGGGATTCTACCTCGCAAAAATGGTTTTTAACTGAAGTTATTCGAACAGTATTTAATGAAGATTATGTTAACAGACCTTCAATTAGCTCAGATAGTTCTGGAAATATTTATGTTGTATTAGAGCATACCATTAGAGATAGTACTGGTTCAACAATTTTAGATAATGATATAGAGTTCAAATATTATGATGTTTCCTCTTCTTCTTGGTCAACAGAGACGATTATTTCTCTCACAGAAATAGATAATCCAGGGTATCCTTCTTTAACAGTTGATAATCTAGGTCACATTCATGTTATCTGGTATGATGATTTCGATTATTTCTCAAGTGGTAGTGATCGAGACATCTTCTATAGGAAATTCATTGGTCCTCCGCCTGCACCTATTTTAGGAAATTCATTACTTAATTCATCTACTGAAATTACCGTTAATCTTGACTGGGACGATGTTTATGGTGCTACAGCTTATTACATTTATCGGTCTACTGACTATATTTGGTCCTTAGATTCTCTCTCTCCCATAGAAACTACAATTTCTAGTGATTTTATTGATACTCTAATTTCAAGTAATACCTATTATTATACAGTAGTTGCAGGAAACTTTGCTGGTAATAGTACCTTCTCTAATTGCGAGAATGTTGAAATAAAGATTCCAAGCCCTATACCTCTACAATCTCCCGAATTAGCTATAATTATTCCTAATCCTAGTGATATTACTAACATCTTTCTTGATTGGGATGATATTGATGGTGCAGCTGAATATTATATCTACCGTTCAGATTCTTATATCTGGTCAGTTGAAAGCTTGACACCTATACTAACAGTCACGTCTAGTTCGTATATTGATACTCTCTCTTCAGAAGGTTATTACTTCTACGTAATTGTTGCTACAGATGGTCTAACTAATAGTACTTTGTCAAATTGCGAATATGTTGAATATACTATTCCCACTCTCTTTGAAAATCTATTCACTATTGGACTCGCAATTGGTTTTTCTGCTCTATTTGCAATTGCTATTTTCCGAAGAAGAAATAATAGTTCTTGATTCTAGCTCTGTAGCTAGAACTATTTCTTTTTCTACTAAAAAAGCTAACTTCTCTGTTAGATAATCGAAGGTTTTCTTAATAACTTCTACTTCTTCCATCACTTATTCACTGAGAGCATCAATTAAAAAGTTATCTAGATATTTCGTGATTCTGGCATCTCTAATATAGCTAGAATTGAATTCACAACTTCTTCTACAACAGTTGGTTCAATTGTTATTAATCCTGCTTCCCAGCTTTTTCCTGCAGATGAATCTGAGAAGAAATTCATCGAAGAAGATATGGCTATTATTCTATCAACTGCAATTATTTTTGCATGTACTTTCTTGTTATAAAAAACATCTATTCCTAAGCTTTTCAAAATTTTATGAAATTCTTTATCTTTGTCATTGTATCGAGTTATAATTGTGACTTGTTTTTTGTTTAATGCTGGAATTCTTAATGAATTACTTAAATCACAATCCTGTACAAAAGGGTTTACTACTAAGACTTCAGCTTCTGTTTTCTCTATTAATTCCTTAGATAATTCATCTAAATGCCTTCCAGCAAGATAGAAGTGTTTATTTTCTAGGTCAACTTTCAGACCCTTTAAACCTTGCCAACTATCAATCCAACTAATGAGATCTTTTTGGGCTTTTTCTGAAATAGACACTGTGGGTACAGCTTGTTCTTTACCTTCTAAATCTTTGAAATATCCTAAATATTGCTTGTATAATTCTCTATCTACACGATACTCAACATTATTATCTGCTTTTATCTTCCTAATGTTATGTTTCTTCTCATAAATCTCTCTTTCTTAACATACAATACACTTTTTAGTATTGGTTGCATATATGTTATCAAAAACAATAATGTGATAATATGTCTGCGAAAAAGAGAGAGTCCAAACAACAGAAACCACAAGAAATGCCTATAAAATCACCATATAACCCGGAAGATGGTCCTCGAATAGAAGAAATAAAACAGAACGAATTATTAAGCAACATGATACTTCAAAAAAGGACGGAAAGTATGTTGAAACATAACTAACCTCGTACCTGTTAAATCTAATTAAATATAAAGAAAATGGGAGATTATGGTGGAAAGTAATAATTCAGAAGCAACAGCTTTACTACCTAGTATTAGTAAGCTGTTAAATTATTTTACTCAGATAGTTAAAGAACATACTGATATACTCGGTCTTAGCAAAACTGAATATACGTATTTCTCTTATTTACCAATGTTTTCAAAATTCTTTGAGGTTTTTGGTAAAAGATTTGAAAAGAGAGGATATCTTCCTGATCTCAAACTTGCAGAGCAGTTTGTAAAAACGCAATTAAATGAAGAAGAGCCAATCTTTGCGCCATTAGGATTCAATTTAGAAAATGATGATCATTCTAATTTTATAATCAAATCATTTAATTACCACTTTTTTCAAGAACTCATTTCTTTCTTTCGTCTTTTTGTGAAAGCAGTGATTCCTAGTAGTTTATCTGAGAATATCCTTCAAAGCATATTAAACTTTAACAAGCATTTCATAAAACTCGAGGGAAGTTCTCAAGAAATAAGAGAGGCTATTCGTAAAGGAGCTAAAGAGATAACTAGAGAATTTGATATAACGACTAAAATTAAAGACTTTTTAGGTGAGACTCTAGGTTTCTCTGAACCAGAAATTTACATAACGGAATATAAAAATAGCTTTGACATATTTTTCTCCTTATTTCTTAAGCCAGCCTATAGAAAAATGTCTGATGATTATCCAGAAAGCTATAAAGCATATGTAGAATCAATCAAAGAGAAAGTTGATTCAAAGTTCCATAAAATCTTTGATTATCTAGACTCGGATTTACGGAATGCATTCATTCACAGAAATTATACTGTTGATAAAGATGCTAAAGAAATAAAATGTTTTAAAGGTGATGGATCAAAATATGGAGAAATTTTCTGGTTTGATCCTTTGTCTTTTCAAGAATTGAAAGCACGAACAATGAAACTCAAATCTATTGTTTTATCATTATTACATGCAAGTTACACACATTTCGCAAAATGGATGGAAGAGATTGCAGGAAACGTAGCTCCTTATTTTTCTTTATGGAATATTAGATATGTTCCTGAAGGCCTAACTGAATATTTGGGCATTGATTTTTCAGATGCTCAATCGTCACTATATTTTCATAAAAACAATAAGGAAGTTGAGAAAGCTCTATTGGAGCTTAAAACTCTGATGAATATGCATATAATGGCAAAATCAGCTAAATTATCTTTTTTTAACTTTGAGTTTAACGAAAATGATTTAGAAGAATCATACAAACGCTTTTGGTCTGCAATTTTAAAGAATGATTTACTAAGGAAAGAGCATTCTTTATTATACGGATATCATCTAGCATTAACATCAGATAATGAAAGTTTTGAGAGAAATATTCTTGGGATCGAGACATATATAGCAGCACTTAAGGAGAATCAAATTGTATTTGACGAGCAAATTGTGCTTTTTGAAGCATCTATTTCTTTAGTTTCAAAAGATAAAAGTAAATCAGTTGAGTTTTTTGAGAGAGCTTTGGAAACTAAAGGAAATATATCTATTACAGATGATAAGAAAGAAAAGATAATTCTTCAAATAAGGAACATAGATGCAAAAGAATTAGAAGTTGAGTTTCTTCATCCAAGTTTGTCTGTTATAGTTCTTCTGATAAATCTTTGTTCCAAGTATAATTTATTGAAATTTACTAAACATCAAGCAATACTTAATTTCGGAGAAGAGTCAGTAGAGTCAATCATAAATAATCTACCACTTTCAGTTCAACAACTAATTGAAGTGGTGAAAAAGATATCTAAACCTATTTTGGGCTCACAGATTACAAAAATTATGCGAGAGAATAATTCAAAATGGCCTGAACCAGATTTTGTGAAAACAGGAGATTGTTTACGATTTGCTGCAAAAGTTGGGTTTGTTGAAATAGAAGAAGGAAACGATATCAAAGTAAGCATTAGTTCTAAATTTGTTTCAATATTGAACAAGTTTGATAGAAGTAAGGATTTAAATTAAAGCGATAGGTGTATTCGAATGAATAAAAGACAGAAAGAATCTCGTTAGATAATCAAAAGCTGTTCCTGCTAAACCACAATTAGCTGTTTGAGGGGAAGCTTGCAATTCTCTTTCAAGCTTAATGTTTGGTTTTTTGAAAGTTTCTCTGAATTTCTCTTTAACTTCCTTAATTTTTAAAAAAGATATTAAACTCAAACTATTCCCCCAACGACAAAGTTTAGCTTCACAAATCAAAAATCCCCAAAAGCTATAGATGATTTTGTTAAATAATTCTGTGACATCAAACTAGTATTAATATTGTGAATTGCAGATAGAAGATCGTGCAATCTTTCTCTTTCTGTTTGTTGAGGATTATGACAGTAAAGAATATCTGAATCAGATACAAAAAGACTACTTAAATTTGGATGAACTTGCAGAACATCATAACCAAGATTAAAGAAATAATTAAGAGCAGTCCAAGCTTTATTTTGGTTCATCATTTCTTTAAATCCTGATAAATCAATCCATGCAACGAAAGTTTTACCATCAAAACTCTGCATACAAATCTTATACAATATTTCGAAAAGGAATAAAAATGTTCGCTATGCTAATTGGAAAAATTGCATAAAATAAAGAGAAAACTGTAGGAAATTTCAATAACATCAAAAATCAAAGAGATAATACTAATCGAAGTTTATAGCATGAAGATTGGTTAGGTAAGAATTATATACTGAATGTTTATCTATTATTAGAGTATTATGAAATTAAAAATCAGAAGAGATCTATGGAAAATATCAGCTAGCGAGAAAGTAATTGACACACCCTTCTTTTTGGAGGATTTTCTTAATAATGATATCATAGCATTCGGAGATTATGGAGAGGGAGATATAAGAAAATTCAAAGACATTAAAGAACTCGAAGGTAAACTAACTCAACACAAAAAAACCAAACATAGCTTTCCTACTGCAAAATTTTATATGCGTTTTAGAGATGATGTAAATATAGGAGACATTGTTGTTATTTATAGTCGAAATACTATTTTTGGAGTAGGTTATATAGCTAGTGACTATTATTTTTATGAAAAAGATGATTTAGGTAAAAAGTATTATGAACGAGGAATTCCTAACCGTCGAAAAGTAAAGTGGATTTCTAAACAGCAAATTGAGGATGAAAGATTAGGTGTCTTAAGAAGTCCTCAAGAAACATTCTATGAGCTTGACAAGAAACAAAGAAACATTGTTTTAAAGGTTTTAGAAGAACATAACCTAGTGTGTTGACTACTGATAGAAACTATATTATGTAGTAGAAACACCAAATTAAAGGAAATATTCATAAAATCAAGATAAATTTATCTTTAATAGAAAAAACAAAAGATGGTTAGAAGGAGATAAAGGAATTCAAACAAAAGTAAATGAAATTAGATGACAAGAAAGAATTTAAATGAAGCAAATACTAGCTGAAACAACTTAAGGATATATTGTACTCTCTAGAAAACAAAGAAGAGGGTGATTTATCAAGATTTTCATTAAATATAATAGAACCAAATCGTTTATGTTTTTCTGATGCTGGAGTAGTTTGATTTTCTACTATCTTTTCAACAAATTTTAAATATTGATAATAATAAATTAAGTGTTTAACAAGATAAAAATTGTTTAAACTAGAATAGAGAAAAGAACAGTACTAAGAACAGAGTGAATCAAATGAGTCAACAAATATTTAAAATATGTAAATTAGAATTTAACAATTTTAGATCGATTGATCATGTTGTAATTAGTAATATAGATAACATAACTATATTAATTGGTCCCAATGAAGGGGGGAAGTCAAACATTTTAAATGCAATAGCTTGGAGCTTCTCAGATAAGGAATTATCAAGAGAAGACACACCAACACAAATACTAGGAAAAACAAAAAAAAATAACATTATTGCTAATATTTTTATTGAAATACAAAATCCGAATGAATATATCGCCATCCTTTCAAAGAGAATTTCAGAGGAATTGGAAAATCTGGTAAAATCTGATATGATGCTTCTGACAAAACAAACTTTCAAAGATATAAGATTCCTAAGAATGCAAAAAAGAAAAGATGGTTCTAGATTCATTTCTTTCTATGATAGTGATTTTATACCGCTTAGCTCATTGAAATTATTGGAAGAAAATATGGAAATAGAATTTCAGATAAATTTACAAAATATCGATACCTTTCAAGAAAGGGTTAGAGATATTTTTAGAAATGGTTTATTGCAATTAATGGATGAAAAACATGTGAATTATAATGTAAATAATTTAGCAATTCAAATTGATAATCTT
>JAUVXQ010000046.1 GCA_030603505.1 Candidatus Heimdallarchaeota archaeon
GCTCAAATAATAAAACAGTTTTCTAAAACAACAACACAAATTTTTGGTTATGGGATGACAGTTGACCCTAGAACATTAACGATATCATTGATGTTTGATGGAAGTACAAGAGCATATGATAGTATGTCAGGAGGAGAAAAATATTTCGTTGATTTATGTCTCAGAATAGCAGTCTGGAAATATCTACTTGCAAAAGGTTTCACAAGTCAAGCACTAATGCTAGTTGATAGTCCAGAAAATGCTCTAGATGGTACAAGATTAAAACTTCTAGCAGATGTAATCAATAATGAGAAAAAAGATTTTGTTTTTATTATTACAACAAGAAATGAAGAATTCTCTAATTTACTAAAGGGAGAACAAATGAAGGTTAGAAAAGAAGTTCAAACCTCGCTTTTTGACTTCATTGAGCAAAATGAATAGGTAATAAAAAAAAGGAAAGAACCTCTTAAGCATAGCCTTCTTTTTTCTCAAGTTCACCTGATAAAATCTGCTTTATTAGTTTGTCAAAAGGAGCTTTTCCAACAGCTCCAACTACATTTCCTAGAAATTTACCATTGTGAAATACTAAAAAATTAGGGATTGAAGAAATATTATAGCGCATTGCAGTACGACGATTTTGATCAACATTAAGCTTACCTACAGAAACTTTTTCTTGCATATCCTTTGCAATCTGTTCCATAACAGGAGCCATACTTCTACAAGGACCACACCAAGCAGCCCAACAATCTACAATCACTATTCGTTGTTGATTAACATATTCGTCAAAATCTGCATCTGTCACATCAATAACTTTTCCTGAGGGAAATTTTGATTGGCTAGTATTAGTTTCATCTTGTAAATATTGTCTATATTTTTCAAGCTTTATTTTCTCAAGTTCATTATCAACCATTTTTCATCCAACTTATAAGCTGTGTGTTAAAGATGCACACACCAGTTTTTAAAACATTCTATTGAGCAGAGTTTCGATAAATGAGAAAAACATAAGGTTTAAGTATGTGCACGATTTATCCACATACGAGTGCGATGCATAAGTGTTTAGTGAACTTACCTCAGGTACTTGATTCAGGTGGTAAATGTGCTATTTTTGAATGTCTGTTTGGTATAAAATCATTAGGTGTAGAAATCTATTTTTATGTCTTAAAACAAGATCGAACAATTAAAGAAATTGCTACCAAAGTGAGACGAGACAGAACTACAGCATTGAGGTTATTACAGAAACTTATGAACCAAAAGCTAATTTTAAGGAAAACTGAAATGCTATCTCAAGGAGGTATTAGACACATTTATTCAGCTACACCTCAAGAAAGCATTAAAGAGAGGCTTCAAGAAACGATAAAAAATGTTGAAATAGCTGTAGAACATCTAGTAAAAAGAGATTGGAAAGGGTTGTCTGATTAAAGCTTAGTGTCAGAAGTCGAATTCCTCAAGATCATCCAATGAGCCAGATAAATCTTCCTCTATCTTTCGTTTTTTCTTGCCTTTTCTTCCAGCTACTTTAGATGACAATTCTGAAACGAATTCAGTAGTCATCTCGGTTTCAGTAGTTATCTCGGTTTCAGAAGGTTCTTTGATTGTCAAATCTGGAGCACTAACGCTTTCCAAGGGTAAACTTTGTGATTTTTGAGTCTCTACTGGCGAACTTTGTGGAGATTGACTTGCAGAGGGTTGCTCTTGTGGAGGGCTAATAGGTGCACTAGATGGAGTCTCAGTTGGTGATTTAACATGAGCAGGAAACGACATGTCAGAAGAATCAGAGACTAAACTTCCTGCTTGAATTATCTTTACTACATCTTTGCACAATATTTTGAATGCTGAACTTAGTTGGTACATATATTTTGGTAGATTAGCTCTTATTTGCTGCAGATAATATACGCCATTTTCATAATCTTCTGAATAGAAGGATTGTATTGCTTGAACTAATAACTGTTGCATTAATTTATCGGGTGGGATATCACCCGAGCTTTGAGCATGTGGAAACATAATATCTAAGAATGAAGATGTTATAATAGTTTAATAAAATTGTCATTGATTTTTTAAAATAGGAAAGAATTATCCTTATATTCCTTAAAAAAAATCGAATATTTAACTGAAGGACTTGAAAATTCTGAGTGAACGAAAAAATTATCTCGCTAGGACAATTAATTTTATTGTCGAGAAAACCTATTTGAATGATCGTAAACGTCTTTCCCCCGTTTTACTTGATATTGTCGAAAGTTTTTCCTTATCAATTTTTGGTGCTTATGTTGGTCTTCACTTAGAGGATATTGGTACAACAGCGATAATAATTGGTGTCATTCTAGCTCTAAGAAACATTTACCAACTTTTCTTGAGAGTTCCTCTAGCTCAATTCAGTCAAATGATAGGTAGAAAACCGCTTCTAATTGCAGGTGTATTTTTTTATGCATCTAGTCTGTTAATCTTGTCATTTTCCTATAACTGGGTTGTTGTTCTTATTGCAACAACACTACTGGCCATTGGCATGAGTTGCTTCTGGCCGGTAATTTTTGCATATATTGGAGATTTTGAAAAAGATAATATTGGTCAAATGCAAGGAAGAGTGTTCCAAGGAACAGATTTCGGAACAATTATTGGTGCATTGTTGGCTTACTTGTTACTCAAACAATTAGAGGTTCAATATAGAGTACTTTTCGGATGGAGTGCAGGAGTAGCTTTTGCAGGAGCAGTAGCTTTAGCCCTTTTTATTCCTGAAGTCTTAAAAAAAGAAGATCGTTTACAAGTAGAATCTCGAATAAAAGCTCTTGGAAGTTCATTTTTAGCTATGTTTCGTAACCTAATAATTGTAACAAAGCAAAAACGTTTAGCTTTACTTTACCTTTTTCAGTTCGTTTTAGCTTTTATGGAGTACATGGTAGTTGCTTTTATACCATTTTTAATTGTCAATGCAAAAGGTTTCACAAATGATACAGTAGCACAAATTTTGTGGATAACGGCGGGAGTCTTAATCTTTTTCAAACCATATATGGGGTCTGTAATAGACCGGCTTGGGTATAAGAAGCCAGTAATTGTTACATTACTAGTAGCATCAATAGCTCTTACTTTGATTGTGTATGTTGATCTTTTACCAGTAATTATTCTATTGTATATTGTGTACAGTGCAAGTACATTAACAGCATATTTAGGGATGAATACTGGTGCTACAAGAGCTTCAAAACCAGTTCACAGGGGGATAGCTCTTGGGGCGCTTGGTTTTTATGTTTCAGCTGGAAGGTCAATGTCAACACTAATATTATCACCAATCTGGGAGAAATTTGATGTAAACGTTGTTTTTATCTCAACAGCAATAGCAATAATAGCTGCTACGATCATTCTCTCTTTATTTTCCAAATTCTTTGAAAGAGCTGAAACAGAATAGTTGAAAAGCTAGATTACTGCGATATTTTCAAGCTTGAAGAACAACATTAAAGAATCTAAAGCTAAGCATTAACAAAACTTAGGTGCCAGTGTAATGAAAGCTGAACCACAATTGAATAAAGGTGTGTTAAAGGAATTTATCCTCAGAATGTATGATATTGATGTTGAATACTTTGAGTTCGTACCTATTGGAGAACTATCATATTCATACATCATAAAAACACAAGACAAAAAGAAGTATTTTCTTAAAATTTACAAACCATCTAGATTAACTCAATCAGTGATGTTAAACCTTGATTTTTCTCTTCAAGTTGTAGAACAACTGAACGAGAGAGCACACATCACCAGAATCCCCCACCCAATAAAGAATTCTGATTGCAGGAATATATCGCAATTAGAAGATTTCAATGTGGTTTTGTGGAATTTTATTGAAGGAAAAATGGTCACAAAAGATCAATCTAATTCAAAATATTTTGCTAAACAAATGGGAGCATTATTAGCAGAAATACATAAAGCAACAGACACGCTGGAATTATCCAAACCAGTGTTGGAACAGTTTGAAATAGATTTCGAGCAAGATTTGAATAAATGTATGACACTTTTACTATCTAGTGATAAACTAGAAAATATATATCAAGAAAAATTGAGAATGATGATTACTCCAGTTTCTAAAGAGATTTTTAAGTCTATGAGACATTTGGAAAATGTTGCAATAAAGCTAAAGAAACAAGATGTTGAAAGAGTAATATGTCATAAAGATCCAATTCGACATAATGTACTAATCAATGATTCAGAAGAGATTTTTCTTATTGACTGGGACGATCCAATGTTTGCTCCTTTTGAACAGGATATTTGGTTCTTCATCAATGATAAACATTTCAAGACTTTTATCAATAGTTACAAATATTTAAGAGACTTTCCGAAGATAAATGGAGATATTGTAGTTTATTATTTTTTTAAACGAACCCTTGTTGATCTTACTGACTGGTTGTATAGAATTTTGTTCGAAAATATGCGTGAAGAACAAAACATTAGTGATCTTAAGGAATTGGAAGAAGATGTTATGTCAGTAATCACTGTAATGGAGAAAGAAGAAAATAATTTCAGAAAAAAGATTAAAAAATGGGTGACTGAAGCAAAATAATTCAGACAAAACATTGTTAATACTGAAATATTGGCTGTTTTGAAGCTTATATGCAATTTTTAAAAGTAGAAATACTTCGCAGTTTCCAGTTGTTTTTTCCTTTCTTTCAAGAAGGATGTCCTACCAATAAGGTGACCTAAACACAAGGTAAAAAAGAACTAATATAAGGAATGAAAGAAGAAAAAAACTTAGATATGTTTACGACAATAATAATTTAAAAGAATCTAAATATTCCGTATTTCATGAAACAAGAAGAAGAGATTTGTTCAAAATGTGGAACTATTTTGCGAGATAGTAAAAACTCTTACATTGTTGAGAGTGAGAAAAAAGAAAAGCGTAGTAAACGTTTCAGACGATATAAATTTTGGGTCACACCTCTGAATATCTTGTTCTTATGCCTTTTCATTGCAGGAATCGATATGGCAATAGTTCCTATAGATTCACCTTTTCAAATGCATTGGGCATTTTGGCCTATAATTGGTATCATAACAATTTTTCTATTAGCACTTATATTATCTAAACGTCCAGAGTCATTTTGGGTTATTGCACCGCTTATTTTTGCTAATATTGCTATGTTATTGTACTTTATTGATAGATCTTATGGTGAGAACGATGGAATTTTTGGTCTTGATTGGGCTTTAATTCCTACTCTAGCTTTACTGATCTTTGGTTTTGCAATTCCAGTTATTTCACGCCTTGGTTATATCAAGGAAACGCCAGAAGACAAATTCAAAAAGATGGTTGGAGAAGAATGAGTTTAGTAGATAATCGCAAGAAATTCACTTTTGGAAGAAAACTCCTTTCTCTATTAGAGGGATATTATAGCACGTACTTATGGGCTAGAGATCATGTTGCTCCTCAAGAGGGTTCATCCATAATCGATGCGTTAAAAGTTGCTGGATATGTGAAAACTATTTCAGCTATTATTGATAATATGAGATCTTCTCCAAGAAGGACAAAAGTGAGAAAGGCATGTAGATCTTTTGAATTGAAAGGAAGTGACACAGGAATTCTTTTTACTCATGGGTTTGGAGCAAATCCTGAAATTTTTCGAGATCTTGCTGAATATTTAAACAAAGAAACAGGATTTACATGCCGAGTACTAAGGTTGGAAGGTCACGGTACTAGTGTTCAAGATATGGAACGCACTACCTTTTTGGATTGGTATAAATCCGTTGAACTTCACTACAAAGAGCTTTCAAGTAAGACTAAAGAAATAATTCTACTTGGTCATTCCATGGGTAGTACACTCTCCTTACTCTTCTCTGTATACAACCCCTGTAAAGCGGTAATAACAATCTCTCCACCATTAGATTTGCCTAGACCAGATGCTAAATTTCTTCCACTAATTACTTGGATCAAAAGATATTGGCCTACAAAAGAATCTGAGGCAGTGAAATATAGGAAACGTGGTCATTATATTTATCCAAAAAGACCCTTAAAATGCGTTACAAGTATGTTTGATTTGATGAGTGTTACTAGAAAAAGATTACATAAAGTAACTGCACCTCTTTACACTTCAGTAGGCTTAAAAGACCCAAGAGTACCATCAAATAATATAGAACTCTTACTTTCATCTGTAAGTAGTTCCATTAAAAGAGCTGATTATTTTTCACAATCAACTCATTCGATTCATCTTGGGCCTGAAAAGGATGAAATTAAGGGGAATATATTGAAATTTATTAGAGAATTATGATTTAATTTTGTAATCTGAAAGTGTTTCTTTTTCTTCGTTCTTCTAACCACTTTTCAATAGTTTCAAGAGCTTGATATCTACCAGCATCTACTAGGATGCTATGTTTACCTTTATTCACACTAACAATTGTTTTATCCCTTGAACCAACAATCTGGTATATATTTTTAATTTGTTTTGAAGGTACAGTGGGGTCGTTCTTACTATAAATTAGGAGAAGAGGATGTTCTATTGATGATAAATTTTTTCTCAAGTTTTTCATCAATTTAGCAAATTCAATTGCACTTTCTGTTGGGAATTTAGGATAATGTTTTAACCTATTTAAGGCTTCAATATCATCTAACTTTGGTTCATCCATATTATGCCATTTCATGAGATGTTTAACAAAGGGGAACAACTCTAGCATTTTCATTTTGGAGTTAAAAGATTTATATGGTGTTGCTAGAGCAATAAGCCCATCAATATCAGGATTTGTTGAGCCTAAATAAAGTGTGAGAGTTCCACCTAATGATGTCCCAATAATATAAACTTTCTTACATTTTTCCTTGAGATTATCTAGACAATTTTGACAATAATCAATCCAGTCAGTCCACTTAACACCAATCATATCCAGTGGAGAAGTATTATGTCCAGGAAGATCAAGAGCATCTACAACATAGCCTTTTTCTTTCAATGAATCAACTAGTATCTGAAAAGAGTATTTTGTACTAGCAAAACCATGAATTAGCAGAAAACCAATTAATGCGCTTTTTGACATTGATTAACACCTTATTTTATACTAATAGAACCCGGTTCTATTACATGAAAAAAAGCAGATTTCTTAAATATTACCAGAGAAATTGTGTGTTGTATGTTAATTAATATTGGTGGTATGAGTGTCTTAGTTTCTGAAGTTATTGGGAAATTAAGAGACAAAAATACTGAGCCTTCCGTTTTCAGGGAAAACCTCAAACGATTAGGAACTTATCTAGCATATGAAGCATCTAAAATGATGGAAAAATCAGTTAAGAAAGTTGAATCTCCCTTAGGGGAGGCTAAAATAGACTATCTTAAGGACAACATTTGTGTTATTGCAATATTAAGAGCAGCACTGCCTATGTTGGAGGGAGTACTTGAACAATTTTCACGTGCATCAATTGGAATTGTTGCTGTTTCACGAGGAAAAATGCTTCAGGAGAAAGGAAGAGATTTCAGAATTGATGGAACATATGTTAATATTCCATACTTAGAGGATAAAGTTGCAGTAATTGTTGATCCTATGTTAGCTAGTGGTTCCACAATATTATATATTTTAAACATAATAAAGGAACAAAAACCAAAGAAGATAATCATTCTATGTGCTATTGCTTCTCAGTATGGAATAGAAAGAATCCAAAATAAGTTTCAGGATAGTATAATCATTGCTGGAGCGGTCGACTCAATTCTAAATGAAAAAGGATACATCGTCCCTGGTTTAGGAGATGCGGGAGATAGAGCATTTAACACCTAATTTAGTAAATATGTTTAATGTTTTGTATCAATTTTTGGTGTTTGGTAATAGTTAATAACGGTAGAAGCATCTTACAATTGATTGATTGATTTATAGAGGTTTTAATGTGGAAAATGAGAAATTTACTGAAGCATCAGGAAAAAAAATTACGATTCCTTGGAATGATTTCTTGAGCTTTAATCTAGTTTTTCTTGCTATTTGGATCAGTTTCTTGCTCTATACCTTTATTTGGGCTCCAAAAGGTCAGCCAGGGGACCCAACTTTTAGCAGTTTAATGAATCTCAAAGAAAGCAACCCTCTTGCATGGGCTGTATTCAACCTAATAGCTGTTTGGTCTTTACTATATGCTGCGATCCTCTTAATTGAAAACAAAGAGAGAGTTATACCTTCATGGCCTTTTATTCTCGCTTCTTTTGCTGCAGGTATGTATGCTTTAATGCCTTACATGTCAGTAAGAG
>JAUVXQ010000013.1 GCA_030603505.1 Candidatus Heimdallarchaeota archaeon
GCGTTAAACCACCTTTGATTGTACTTTTGTTTTTTATTTGACATAGTTTAATTTTGGCTTCATCTTCAGTTATTGTAATTGTCCTTAATCCTTTCCCTGGGAGATATACCATTCTATAATGCTCATTAATTTTTGGGAATGAAATAACATCCATAAAACCTACAGGATATTTTCTGTTACGGCGAATCCTTCCGTCAACAACAGCAATTCTTTCGTTAATAATTCTTTTTACTTCACTCATATTTCGAGCATATCCAAACATATCTCGCAATATAATAGCTAGTGGGATACATTCAGATGCAGCATGAGGACCGGGAGAGGGTCTTACTGTATATTTAAATGCTTTCTTAAGGACTGGAATGTGTTTTGAAATTGCTAATCTTTTTAGATGGTGTCCTCCACCTGAACGTGTCATGATGATTCCTCCTCTTTTAATACATCTACTTCTAAATCTTCAAACTCTTCTTCAAAAGTTTCATCTTCAGCCATATCATGATCTTCACTTAATTCGTCCCCCAATGCCTCTTCATCAAAGACACTTTCTTCAAACTCTTCTTCAGATAATTCTTTCTCTGAACGACGTCGAATGATTTCTCTACGTTTTTTGTCTTTGAGATTTAATCCTGTTATTACTACATTATTTGGACGTATTGGAAAGCTGACTATGGTTCCATCAGCTTTTTCTTTTGAGTATCCTTCTACATGAATAGTATACTTTTGTGGAAGGGTTCTAAGCACCTTTCCTTTAATCTCTTGGTCTTCTGATTTAGCTCTGAAAACAGTAACTTTATCTCCTTTATGAACAGATAATCGCTTAATACCATACTTTTCTCTCAATGATTTTGATAGTGAAGCAGTCATTCTTTTATTTCTGAGATGAAGTGAGGCTTGATAGCGCCTTTTTCTTTGCTTTTTTGGTTGTTTTGTTTTTGGTAAAGTCATATTTTCTCCTCCTAAACAATTATCGAAGCTTGGTGTGCGATCCTTGGCCATTTCTCTGCTGCTTCACGAGAAACAGGTCCTCTTATTTCAGAACCAAGTGGATCTGCAACTTCATTTGTTAGAACGCAAGCATTTTCTTCGAATTGTATCCATTCACCAGAAGGTCTTCTATAAGGAGATCTTTGGCGAACTACAATAGCCGGATGAATGGTTTTTCTTCTTTGAGGAGAGTCTTGTTTAACTGAAATAATGACCATGTCACCAACTGCTGCGCGAGGAACTCTATTTAATCTACCCCTATAACCTTTCACAGCTATTATCTGAACAATTCTTGCACCTGAATTATCAGCTACTTTCATTCTTGAACCTACCATCAATCCAAAAGTTCTATGGTTCAATGGACGTCCTACAGTTTTTCGCTTTGCCATAATCAACACCTTAGGACATTTTTTGTATTACAACAAAGCTCACAGTCTTTGACAGTGGGCGACATTCGCTTGCAAGTACGATATCTCCTTCTTTTACATTTAAACAAGGAGGGTTATGGGCAGATATTTTGCCGTGTTGTCGTTCATATCGTTTGTACTTCTTTACATATCGAAGAAAATCCCTTCGCATGACAACGGTCCTTCTCATCTTATCAGAGATAACTTTTCCAGAAAACATTCTCCCTCTTACGCTTAGTTTTCCATGAAAGGGACAATTCAAATCCTCACACTCTGTTGGTGGAGGTATTACATTTTGTATACCTATATTTCTAACTTTTGCCATTTGTATCACTCCGGTAAAGCGTCTTCTACCCATAATCACTCTTGTTTGGCTAAACACATGAGTGTCAATCTTGGACCCTATTTTAGGGTTAAGACGTCAGATACCTGTTTTACCAGTTTTTTGTTTTTCTTTTTAATCTTTTCTCTGGAGTACCTTCTAATATTTTGCCATCTATTCGAGTTTTTGTTCCATCTTCGAACTCAATTCTGAATATTTGGCCTTTTTTTTGCACCCAGATTTTCTTATTATTTATATTTAACTTCAACATTTTTGCTGTTTCATCTTCGATTTTACCTTTGAAATTTTGAAATTCTGGCGACTTACTCTTTATTACTTCGACATTGTATCCGCACAATGATGTAATCACTTGTCGCCAAACCTTTTTACGTTTTTCCTTATATTTGATCATATTTTTTCTTCTTCTGACATAATTGTTAGTATTCTCGAAATTGCTTTCTTATATTCCTTTATTTGCCCTGGATTTTGAATCGAACCACCAGCAGCCAATTGAGATTTAACTTCAAATAGCTTTTTCTTATAGTCATCTAACCTTTTAAGTCGCTGTTCTCGTGACAGTTTCCTTACATCTTTTGAACTAATTATTGTCATTATTATCACCATTATTTTTCAGTGTCTTTCTTATCAGTATCTTTCTTAACGGTGTCTTTCTTTTTAGAAAGCTTCTTCTTAGGCTTGTCTTCTTCTACAACTATAATCTCTTCCTTCTTCGATCTAGTTGCATCATCTACTTCATCTAATTCTTTAAATTCGTCTTCAAGTGTTGTTTTTGTCTCACTAATCTCATCAGTTATTTCAGGGAATTCTTCTAATTCATCCAGTGTTTCCTCAGTTATCTCAATAGTTTCTTCTTCTTGTTTTCCTTCAGGTAGCACAACCATTGAGGTAGAAGTTGGTTCAGCAATTATTTCAATATCATCAGGAAGGATAGCATCACCACGCATAATTTCGACTTGAACGCCAAGCAAACCTCTTCTTATTAGTGCCTGAGCTTTTCCAACATCAACATATTTGGAAGCTGGCTCACCACATTTAGCTACAAAACCTGCTCTAAATGTTTCAACTCGTGCTCTTTGACTGGTAATTTTTCCGCTTATTTTAATTTCCACACCTTTAGCGCCAGTAGATACGATCCTTCTAATAATTCCATGTGCAGATCGACGAAAATGTCTACCTCTTTCTAGTGAAGATGCAAGTCTATAAGCCATAATTCTAGCATCTGTTTCAGGATTTTCAACTTCGGTAACTTCAATTTGTGGGTTATCTAGCTGATATTTATCTTGTAATACTTCAGTAATCTTACGGATATTTTTTCCTCTTCCACCTATAGCTAAACCCACTCTCCCAACACGTAAAACAACTCTGTCTCCAAGAGGGGTTCTTCTTACTTCTACTCCCCCATATTCTGCATTTCGGAGAGTATCAGCTAAATATTCATCAATTTCATTTTTCTGATATTTTTTTAAGAGATAATCTTTTGTTGCAGGCATTTTTTATACCTCTTCTACTTCTGCGATTAATTCAATATGTACTAGTTGTCGAATTTTAGGGGAAGATCTACCATGAGCTCTGTAAAATATTCCTCTTTGTTTAACTCCTTGCAATGTAGCTGCATGAATAATAGTACATTTGTCTAATTGAAGTTGATTTTTTTCCGCATTATTTTCAAGATTTCTTACGATTTTTAATATCGCTTTCGCTGCTTTTATGGGATAACGTCCTGGTTTCCATTTTATGAGCCCACGCTTGTGTCCAACATCTCTTTTATGTCTGCGATATGGAATTGCTTGTTTTTTTTCAATTACGGCTTCTAAGTATTCTATACATTTATGAACAGATTTACCTTTAATTGCTTTACAAATTTCACGTGCAGCTTTTGGGCTAACATCTAAATTTCGCCCAGAGGATTTTGCTGACCTATCAGGATCGGTTTGAATTGAATATCGGTAATTTGGCAATCTTGATTCTCCTTTACACTTAATACTTTTAGCTATCTTCATTAACTACATTAGCGGGAATGAGTATAACCTTTAAGGTTTATTAACGACTACAATTTTTTGTAGCCTATTGCAAGCTATTCGTTTTATGTTCCTTTAAAACGCTTTTCTTTCTTGAGCATAAAATAAACAATGACTCCCTCTAAGAGAATTAGTAGAAGAATAAGGGAGAATTGTGATTAAAGGTCTAATAAAATATAATCGTTTTCTAATTCAACTTTATCTGCTATTTTTTCCATTAGTTTAGGATCATCAATTATCTCATTTATTCCATGCATTGAGGCCAAATCTTCAGAGAACAGTTTTAACCTGGGGGGAAGATATACTTTTGAAATTGGAGTGGTTAAAGGCAGTTTTTTGTCTTTTTTATACTTCCAGATAGCTGAATTGACTCCCAGTAACAAAGTGGTTAATTCTATTAGTTTCTTTTCTTTACTTATTCTTCCAGGTCTTGGAAATGATTCTAAGTGTACACTCTTATTATATATACCTCTATATATTATATCAGTTACAAATGGGATTAAAGGTGCGAATGAGCGAGCCAAAGCATTGAGAACTGTGTGCAATGTGTACCATGCTGCTTTTTGCTCCTTATCTGTGAATGAATTATTACGATTGTAAGCTCTTCCTTTAACTAATTCAATATAATGAGAAGCAAATATTTCCCAAGTAAACGATCTCAATATTCTAGCAGGTATATGAAAGTCAAAGATTTCATATCCTTTAATCGTTTCTTCTACAGTTTTAGCTAATTCTGCTAGAATCCATTTGTCTGCAGGTTGCAAACTTACCTCTTTTTCATTATCAATTATGGGAAAGAAACTGATGAATTTGGCGACATTGTAAATTTTGTTTATGAATTTTGATATTCCTTGTAACCTTTGTTCATTGAATCGTATATCAGAGCCATGACTAGCCTCTGATGCACCAAATAATCTTAAGGCGTCACCACCATATTTGTCTATCATTGACTCCGGCTGAATAATATTTCCTCGACTTTTCGACATTTTTTCGCCCCTTCTATCAACTACATGTCCTGATATCCATACTTCGTTAAAAGCAGGTTTTTTGTGAAGTTGTAACCCTCTCAGCATTGTGTAGTGTAACCAAGTTCTCACGATATCTTTTCCTTGAGGACGGATGTCGCAGATATAATTTCGATTTAGTAATTTTTCAAATAATTGCTCATTACTTCTATTGAGAGGGTATTTTTGAATATAAATCTCAGAGATAGATGAATCCATCCAAGTATCAAAAGTACGCGTATCACCCTCAAAACCTTCAGAACTCCCACAATTCTCGCAGTTGTCAAAAGGAGGATCGGTATACCAGGGTTGATAATAATGACCTGTTTCAGGAAGACAAGCATGACCACATTTTAAGCAGTACCAAATAGGTACCTCTGTTCCATAGTATCTTCTTCGACTAATTGGCCAATCGATTGAGACACTTTTTAACCAATCTAACCACACATGCTCCATAAATGGTGGATAAAATTGCATTTGACCAGCATATTCACGTAATTTCTCTACGTAATCAACTTGTTTAAGATAATACTCGGGCATAGCAAGATATTCTACTTCGTTTTGACAACGTGAACATGTTGGATAATTATGTGGCACATCTTCTTTATCTATAACAAAACCCTTCTCCTCCAATTCCTTAATTATATCTTTTCTAGCTTGTTTAACCTTTATACCCGCATATTTTGGAAGAGCATCAGTGATTTTACCATCTGTGCCAATTACAGGTCTTGGAGTTAATCGTAATTCTCTAAATAGTTGTACATCAACAATATCACCATAAGCACATATCATTAGCGCGCCAGAACCAAAATCCATCTTTGCAAAATGGTGTGCTCGAATAGGGACTTCAACTTCAAAAAGAGGTGTTACAGCTGTTAAACCTTCTAAATGCGTATATCTGTCATCAAGGGAATTATAAATTACTATACCAGTAGCCGGAATAAGCTCAGGTCTAGATGTAGCTATTATTAGATCTTCACCAGTTTCCTTTACTTTGAACTTAATACTATAAAGTGTGTGAGTTCCAGCTTTATAATCTATTTCATTATCAGCAATCGTCGTCTTGCAACGAGTGCAATAATTATTTGGGCGATCATCCTCATAAACTAAACCTTCTCTGAACAGCTTAATAAATGTGGATTGAGTAAGAGCTCTATATTGTGGATGATCTGTTTTGTAAATTTCTTCCCATTTAAAGGAATTATTACTAAAACCAAGAATCTTGCAAGTGTGTAAAATCTCGTCACCAACACGATCAAGTATAAATTTACATTTTTGTAGAAATTCTTCTCTAGGAATATCGTGCATGGAAATTTTAAATTCCTTCTCAGTTTGCACCTCAATAGGAAGTCCATTTCTATCGAGACACATCGGAAAAAGCACTTCAAAGCCACTCATTCGCTTATAGCGTGCAATCATATCAATTCCACTGTAATGAATTGCTCCCCCCATATGCCAAGGAGCATTAGCATAAGGAGGAGGTGTATCTATACTATAGATTGTTTTACCAGAGTTCTCATTGAAAGCGTATAATTCCTCTTCTTGCCATTTATTGAATAATTGAATATCCTTAATCTTTGGATCATATGTTCTTTCAGTAAGTTTTGGGACGAAATTATTCACGGTTAACACCCTTTTGTATTTGTGGTTTGTTTTACTTTAAAAATTGAGTGATTATATACCCAATTAGCATATTTTGTAATTAAGCGAAGCATCTTACCATTTTAAAAACTTGGTTAACTTATTCTAGCTTGGAGGAAGAAGAACTTTGTTTCCCAAGTAGTTTCTATTCTACATCTAATAAAGAGCATTTTTGTCTCTAGGTCCTCTCAAATAGGAAATTGCTGCAGCTAAAATAACCATAACCACAAATACCCAAAACACTACTTTCAAACTAGGAATGTAATTTATTACATCCATTAATTCTCCTCCATTGTTTTTTTGGAAAAGAATGAGACTTACGGATAGCACAGCTGTAGATAGGGCTGTTCCCAAAGTGAAACCTACTTGAGCTGAAATATTCAACAACCCACTAGCTACACCCAACTTTTCTTTGGGAGCTGATGTCATTACAGAGTTTGAATTGGGTGAAATGAAAGCACCTAAAGATGCTCCAATAATTACGGAAGTTAAGTAAAACATCCACATAGGTAACACAGATTTTAACACAATACTAAAGAATCCTAAGGCAATAGCGATGCCTATCAATCCAATAGTAGCAATAATACGTGCATCGATTTTATTTGAGAGTTTACCAGAAATTGGTCCAACAACAGCCATTGCTAGCGGAGCACCTAAGATGACTAAACCGGTTTCAGTAGCTGTTAAATTCATTCCATCCTTAAATTGAAGATAAAATGGAAGCTGGAACAAAAGAACGCTTAATCCAACATAGGCTAAAATAGATACAAGTATTCCATAAGCATATTTCCTATTTTTGAACATTTTAAAATCAATAGCAGGATTTTTCACTCTTTTCTCCCACCATACAAATACAATAAACGCAGGAATTGCGACACTTAAAGCTATAAAACCCCACATTATGTTATTATGCAAATTTGTTTCGACGAAGAAGGTTAAACTGCCGATGCTTGTGAACATAAACAATACAAATGAAATAGAGCCCAAAACGTCACCTTTCTTATCATAAGACGATGGTGGTGTAGATGGGATAGCCAATTGAACCCAAATAAGTCCTAAGATACCTAATGGTACATTGATGAGAAAAATACTAGGCCAGCCCCATTTATCAGTTAACAAACCACCTATAATCGGGCCTAGGGTTACCCCTAGAGCAACTATTAACGTATTGAGACCTATTGCTGTACCTCGATTTTCTGTTGTGGTAAATTTAGTGATAAGTGCTGTACAATTAGCTAGAGTGGCAGCTGCTCCTAAGGCTTGGAGCGTTCTTGATAGAATAAGAAAAGTCAAAGTATCTGACAAAGAACACAATAATGAACCAATAGAGAATATAAATAAACCAATTTGGAAAACACGTTTATTACCGAACCTGTCACCAAAATCCCCGAAAATAGTGGTAAAAGCTATCAATGTGAGCAAGTAAGTTAAAATAACCCATTGAACAAGATGCATCTCAACTCCCAACTTATCCCTGATTACAGGTAAACTGATGGTTGTAATAGTTGCATCAACAGATGACATAAATGTTCCAATGCCAGTAGCACTAATTAAAGTAACTATCCTTAGGGTCGTTTTGGGGTCTTTTTCAAGATTTATTGGAATCACACACGTAGTTAATGGATATTTCTTTGAGTAAATGATTCTTTTTTAAAATTTTCTGAAAAAAGAAAAATTGTAATTTAAAAGATTAGGGAAGGAATAATTCTATTAAATCAACACTAAGATTGTTTTCATATTCCAATTTGGAACTCTGAGTATAAAATGTCCATTTCTATTATGTCAGAATATTTTCCTTCGAAAAAGGCTGCTTCACGTTTCTTTCCAACTTTCTTGAAACCAACCTTTTCATATACATGAATACCTCTCTCATTATATTCATAAACCCAGAGTTCTATTCGGTGAAGATTAAGTACCAAAAAACCAAATTTAATTAGACACAACATCGTATCTGTTCCATAGCCCTGATTATGATTAACTGGGTTATGAATGCCAATCCCAAGAGTAGCAGATCTGTTAATCCAGTTAATATCCTCAAGACCACAAGTGCCTAGAAACTCTTTTGTTTCCTTGTTTTCTATTGCAAAATGGTAGCCTTTTTGTGATTTAGCCATATTATGTACATGATTAACCCAATCTTCTTCCATTTTAGTGCTCATGGGAATGGTATTACCCAAATACTTACGTGAGTCATAATCATTCCAGTGTTCCATTATAGCATTAACATCTTCCATCTCTACAGTGCGCAAACGAACCTTTTTACCAACATAAGGTTCTCCTTTAAAGGTAATCTTGACCATAATTAACAACAATGAGAGTCATTATAATTATTTTTGTAGACATGTGATTTTATATATCCAATTCTAAGATAGAATAATAGATATTGGTAGAAGCCACACTTTGTATTGGATGAATTTCTATGGAAAATGCAGAATATATCAACCATCCCCTCATTAAACCGAATAAAATTGAATCAAGACTCTATCAGCAAACGCTTTTTGCTTCTTGTGCAAATAAGAATTCTTTAGTGGTATTACCTACGGGTCTTGGTAAAACAATACTCTTTATCATGGTTGCAGCACATAGATTACAAAAATTTCCAGAAGGCAAAATCATTTTCTGTGCACCAACTAAGCCATTGTTAGATCAACATTTGCGAACAACTAAAGATTTGATGGAAATTGAGGATAAGCAAATTATACAATTATCAGGGGCGATTGATCCACTAAAGAGAGAAAATATTTGGAAACTTGGAAAGATTTTCATCTGCACACCTCAAACATTACAAAATGACATTATACAAAAAAGAGTTAATCTTGATGATGTGGTTTTACTTTGTTTAGATGAAGCACATAAATCTGTTGGAGATCACAGTTATGTTTTCATCGCTGAACAATACCACAAGAAAGCAAAAAATCCCCTATTGCTAGGAATAACAGCTAGTCCTGGTTCTGATAGAGAAAGAATCCAAGAACTACAAGACAATTTAGGAATCACAAATATTGAGATAAGAGACGAAACTTCAGATGATGTTCGACAGTATATTCATGAAATCGAAGAGATTTGGGAAAAAGTTGCATTGCCTGAAGAATTTGGAATAATACTAACCACACTTGGTGATTTATTTAGAAAAATTCTAGAAGAACTAAAAGAGATGGAAATTATAAAATCTGCGAATCCCCGAAACAATCCAAGACGCGAGTTGCTTAAATTACGGCAAAAAGTGAATGAGAAATATAGCCAAACAATGGAGGAGGATAGAGGAGATTTCTTCAAAGCGATGGGACTTGTGGGACATTCAATACGTCTATCACACGCCATTGAACTCATAGAAACTCAAGGTGTTCCGTCTTTAGGTAAGTATTTAGAAAGACAAATTAATGAGATAAGAATGGGCAAAGGGAGTCGAGCTTTGAAGAATTTAATGCTTTCTGAAGAGATGATCACAGTTGTTGAATCGGTTAAACAATTACAAGAACAGAAAATAATTCACCCAAAATTACAACGTTTGAAAGAAATTATAGCTGAAAGCGTTGAAAATAATCCTTTGAATAGAATATTAGTCTTTGCTCATTTCAGATCTGCAGTAAAAACAATTGACGCGGAGCTTAATAAAATACAAGGGGTTAGCTCCCACTGGTTTGTTGGTCAATCTTCTATGCGTGACGATAAAGGATTGTCACAAAAAAATCAAATAGAGATAATGCAATCTTTTCGTGATGGTTTATATAATATTCTAGTTTCAACAAGTGTTGCAGAGGAAGGTTTGGATATAGGGGAATGTGATTTGGTTATTTTTTATGATTCAGTACCTAGTGCTATACGACTTATTCAAAGAAAAGGTAGGACAGGGCGAAGAAGGAAGGGGAAGGTCATAATGCTCATTGCTGAGGGTACACGTGATGAAGGATATATGTGGGCAGCAAAAAGACGCACACAAAAAATGAGGCGATTAGTAAAAGAGTATGATATATTAGAAAAAAATCGTTCAGTATCAGTAAAAAATAAACAAAAAGGACTACTAGAATATCTTAAAGAAGAGAAAAAAGAGGAAATTGAGGTTGCCCTAGAAAACGAAAAAATAGACGAGAAGAAGGAGGAAATCAAGGAAAAAACTAAACCCGAAATATCAGATGAAGGTAAAATAGCTGTAATTTGTGATATTAGGGAACGAAATACTACTATTATTAAAGAATTAATGAAAAAAGAAGTAAATTTGGGATTTGAAAGACTGGATGTTGGAGATTACATATGCTCAGACCAAGTGATCATTGAGCGAAAAGAGGTAAATGATTTGGTCAAATCAATTATTGATAAAAGACTGTTTACACAAGCTAAAATTCTTACTGAAAGTTGTTCTAAACCTCTCATTATTATTGAGGGAGATCTTGACTTGCATAAAACCTCATTACATCCGAATGCCCTTACTGGAGCACTGTCATCTCTTGTAACAGACTTCCGTATTCCTCTAATTTACACAAAAAATCAGAAGGAAACAGCTGAAATGATTCTAGCAATTTCAAAAAGAGAACAACTGGAAAGGAAAAGGAGGGTTTCTGTTGGCAAGCGAAAAGGATTAGGAATGAAAATACAAATAGAAGAAACTATTGCTTCGTTGCCACATGTCGACCATAAAATTGCTACAAGGTTACTGAAACACTTTGGTTCAATTAGAAATGTTTTTACCGCGAAGCTCGAGGATTATTTAGCAATAAGGGGAATAGGAGAAAAGATTGCTATTGATATAATTGATTATCTTTATGCTAACTATAATGAAGTTGAAACAGGAGAAATTGAAGAAGCGCTTGATGAACTCGAATGGATGAAGAAAGAGAAAGAAAAAAAGACTAAGAATTGAGTGTTTGAAGAGATTCTATTATAGATCGAATACTTGAGGATAATTGTGAAATTTCTTCAGGACTACTTGTTTCCTTTAGTTTTTTGTTCAATTCAGAAAGTTTAACTAATAAAATAGAAGCTGTTTGTGAAAGTTCAGGGGGAAGGTTGGAAAAATCATATGAAAAAGGGATTTTTTGCGTTTTTACATAAGATGAATCTGTCTGAGGAAGAGTAGAGGATGAAGCTGGAGGAGAACTTGATTTTGGCATTTCTTGCTCAGTATCAACCAAAATAAAATGCTTCTTACATTTCACGCACAGAGTTTTGCCTTGAATCTTGTATAGAGGAGAAAAACAATCAGGACAGGCTTTACTAAGCATAATCCCACCTTTTAGCAATATCTCGGCACCTGCTCGAATAACTTCATCGTTTGTAATTGATGGTTTTGACATAAATTACAAAGAATGTTTAGATATAAAATTTTAACTGAACATAGCAGAAGTCCCCATCCTTTAGGTAGAGGAGGAAGAGTATATATCTGGATTGCATTGAAAATAAGTTTTGGTGGGCCATGGCGGAGTTGAACCGCCGACCTCACGGTACCTGCACGTCTGTTAGTATATCAGCCGTGCGCTCTAACCAAACTGAGCTAATGGCCCAAACTATCTGTTTTTCCCTTTCTTCTTTCTTTTAAAAATCTTTTCTTATCTTTCTCTTTCTGTCCCTTTGTTACAGTTTAATTATTCTATATGCAACAAGTATTTACTATGATGTTTTCTTTAATTCTAATTCATCAGTTGATAAAAGATAGTTTTTGAAGGATTTGAAAAAGTAAAAATCTCTATATAACAAATAAAGAGGGATCAGGTTCTATTAAAGCGTAAAGGGGTTTAGGATTATATGCGTAAGAAGCATAAATTGGAAAACCACGTTTAATAGTTTTCCACCTATTTTGTGGGGGTTCTAAGCGTAACATAGCAATCTCTTCAAAATTTTCATTATAATCCCATTTTCCATCTGAAATTCTATAATAACAAGCACCTTTTGTCCTCTCAAATTCAACTTTTATCTCTTCTACATCTCTTGCTCTGATTCTTGCAATTACAGTTTTTCTATCACTTGGGTTTATTATTGTTACTCCATAAGATGGAGGTACGAGTAAGATTTCAAATCTTTGAACTCTTATCATCACTGCATCCTTAACTTTTTCATGTTTAGTTTCAGGCTTTTGAAGCAGGAATTCAGCATATCCCTCAGCAACTTGATATATTTCAGGATAATGAAAACCATTATCTGCAAAACTAGTATAATAGCTAATTGTTTTTGCGCATTCATTCCCGAGAATTATTGGATTAATCAGCAAAACATCAAATATTGCTAACTCCCAGACTTCTTTGTGTTCTATTGCTTTTACATCCTCATATATTTTGTATATTTCAGTAACCTTTTCATTTTCATCCCATTTCTCTTTTTTCAAATAGCTCTGAAGGTCCTTTATTTCTATGGAAAAAATGCTTTTTACAGAAATTTCATTTTCCTTATAGGATAGTTCATTTTCTTTTCTATCTATTGGTAAACCAATATATTCTCGAAGATTCATTGTAATCGCTCTTGTATTTTACATATCCTCAAAATATTCAATTCCCTCTTCTGTAATTTTCCAGTTATTTAGTATTCCAACCTTATAAGTCTTCAAATGCCCTATTACAGTTAACTTATCAAGTATATCTTGTAACATTTGCTGTTCTAATTTTTCACCAGTTCTCACATACATGCTATTTAATTGCATTAAAACATCAGCTATTGAAAGACCTCTTTTTGCTAAACAAAATACATCTAAAACATCAATCTTAACTCGTTCTTTATCAAGCATGGTCATCACTAAAACATCAAGATATACATCTAAAAAATTTTCGCTATAAAATTGAACAGATGTTTTGAAAATCTCAACTATAATAAAATAATAATAACTATCACGTTATTTCAAATTAGATTTACAATACATCCAATAATTTATTAATTGGTCACATTTCTAATATTTAGACCTAGAGGCGAAAGAAGTGGTTAAAGAAGACGAAGAGGGAAAAAGATCATCTGTAGAGCTTTATATGTTAAGACAATCTATTAAAAAATTAGAACAAAAACGCAGTTTTAACATGAGTACATCACTTGTCACTCTCTATATTCCACCAAAGACAAGATTATCCGACATAACCAACCAACTCCGTGATGAACTTGGAACAGCTACTAACATAAAAGATAGAACCACAGGAAAAGCCGTTGCTTCTGCGTTACAATCGATTATTAGCAGAATGAAAAATGTCATAAATGGAGAAAATGGGCTCGTTATCTATTGTGGAATGACAGGTCTCAATAACATGGAATATCACTTAATAGTTCCGCCTGAACCTGTAGGTATAAAATTATACATGTGTGACAGCACGTTTCATACTGATCATCTTAAAGAGATGCTTGAGCCAAAGAAGAAGTATGGGCTTATGATTGTTTCTAGAGGGGGTGCAACTTTCGCTACACTAACAGGTACAACTCTAAACATCATTAAGAATGAAGATTCCTACGTTCCTAAGAAACATAAAATGGGAGGTCAATCTCAAAGACGTTTTGAAAGATTGGTTGAAGAAGCTGCAACCAGATGGTATAACAAAATGGGAGAAATGATGAACCAAATCTATCTGGAAGATTATCCTGTTGAAGCAATAGTTGTCGGTGGCCCCGCTATTTCAAACTCACAATACTTAGAAAGCAAATCAATAGATTACAGAATTAAAGAGAAGGTTATTGGTATTTATGATGTGGGTTACACAGAGTATGCAGGAATTAAAGAATTAATGGGACAAGCTCAAGATAAGCTAGCAGATTTTGAATTGATTCATGAAAGAAAATTAATGAACAGATTTTTAGAACATCTTGGTAAGGATACTGGTTTGGTTACATATGGTGAAAAAGCAGTAAGAGATGTTCTTGAGAAAGGAGCTGTTGACATCGTCCTTATTTCTGAACAGGTTGACAAAGTTAACATAACACTCAAGTGTAATGGTTGTAATCATTCATACGCTGAAACAATCATAACAAGCAAATATGATGCGTTCATAAAGAATTTGTCAGATATGAAATGCCCAAAATGTGGTGAAACAAGAGTGGAAATCAAAAATGAGAGCGATTTTGTGGAAGAAATTAACGAAATCGCAAAATCTTCAGGTGCTACAGTTGAAATGATAAGTCCATCCCACGAAGATGGGGCGATTTTGTACAATTCATTTGGAGGTATAGCAGCTATACTTCGATATAAGGTATTTGAGTATTAATAAACAAACTAGGAATCTATAATTATTGTCCCTATTTTGTCTCCATTAATAATTTTCTGAATATTTTCAGGTTTTGAGCCATCAGTAAAGATAAGAGTAATTTTAGATCTTTGTGCAATCTCACATCCAACTCTATCAAATAAATCGTATTTCCCTGGTAAGGATTTTTGCTGATTAATTAGTTCTAATAAACCAGTATATGTCATTTGATCAAATGGTTTGGCATCTGGATGTTCATCTGGATTTTTATCGTACACCTTTTTCACATTTGAGAGGTTAATCAGTAAGTCTGCTTCCCAAAATTCTGCAATTAGTGACGCTACCGCATTAGTTGACTGCCCAGGTTGAAGACCTCCAACAATGACAATTTTATTAGTTGAAAGAGCCTTTCTTATTTCATCAAATGAGCGTGGAACAAAATGATAGGCTTTATCCTTTAGTGATGCAATTAGAATTAATGCATGAATACGAGTAGCTTCAACACCCAAAATATCTTGATATGTTTGAGAAACATCTAGTTTATTACTTGCTTTTATTAAGATTTTTGCTAGTTTTCCTCCACCAACGACTACAGATACTTCGTTACCTTCATCAACAAGTTTGTTGATAACGTCTATATATCTCTTAACTAACCCTATTTCCAGCTCTAAGCTGTTTTGATAGAGAAGAGATCCACCTATTTTCAGAACAACCTTCATTATTATCTCCTAACAAGTGTGTGTATGTTGAAATAAATAACACTTTCCTCTGATTTCAGAATCTTATAATTATAAAAACTACTGTATTATGTTTAATTATCTACTTAATATAAGCGCTATAGCCATTTTTATGATTATTTGTTGGTCAATTTCAAAACATAAAGAAAAGTTTTAAAAAACAATTTAATGTGAGATATTAATAACATAAAAAAACATCGTTTTCGCAGCATGCGGGGATAGCCAAGCGGCCAACGGCGGCGGACTTAAGATCGAAGATATCCAAAGCATAAGGGCTAGATAAGATATCCGTTCCTTAGTGGTTCGGGAGTTCGAATCTCCCTCCCCGCACCAATTTCATCTTTTACTCCAACCCTTAAAAATGCAAAAGAGAGTATATAGAAGGCATTTTACTTAATTTAACCTTTCGGTTTATCAATTCAACTTGTATATTACAAGACTTTAACCATATGACTAAAACGATATCCTAAATAATTAAAAAAAGCATTAAATAAAGTCTTGATAAACATAATATAGTGATGCAAATGAGTTATAAAGAAATCAAAATGTATGAAGAAATGCTTGAACTCCTCGAAGAAAGGCATAGTAATGGGGAAATAGATGAAGATAACTACAATGAGCTTAAAGATCGTTATTCCCAAAAGTTGGAAAGCGCCAGAAAGAGTCAAGAGAATCAAGAAAAAGCACCAAGTGTTTACACAGCTGGTTATAAATCTGAATCTGAAAGTGCGATATCAGTTGCGGGTTCAGCTAAATTTTCAGCAGGTGAAGTTGTTAAAGACATAAAGATTGCAGGCAGTGCAAAATTAGATGGAGATATTACTTGTAATCAATTGAAAGCTGCGGGTTCAGTAAAATCCAAAGGGAGTATTACAGCCCACGGTGATGTCAAATGCGCTGGTTCATTCAAGTGTGAAGGATTTTTACATGGCTTTAAAGACGCAAAATTTTCAGGATCAGCTAAAATAGGTGGAGAGACTGTAATTCAAGGCAGAATAGGTGTTTCAGGTAGTTTTGGATGTGGAAGCAATGTTCAAGCAGACAAGGGAGCAGTATTTTCTGGATCTGTAGCTGTTGGAGGTAATTTAATATCACAAGCAACCATAGAGGTTGAGGGAAAAATTATTGTAGATAATGATTTGGTTGCTGAAAATGTCTTCATAAACGAAAAAAAAGGCATTCTAAGATCTAGAAAAAGTCTAAGAACATCAGAAATTTATGGAAGTGTATTTGCTACTGGTGAAATATTTTTAGCAAATATTGAAGTAAAAGGTGATGTCAAAGGAAAAAAAGTGACAATTGGACCCAGAACAAAAATAGGTGGAAACATCTATTATGTAGATGATCTTTCGCTAGAAAAGAAAATCGAACTAAAAAATGAGCCAATTCAGATTACAATAGATCAATTGAAACTTTAAAACACCTTTTCCTTATTTTTCTTCATTTTCAAGTTCATTGTTGATAATAAAAATAAAACTATATTCTTATTATCATCAAAAACGAAACATTTTAACATAAAATTGCCCTTACATTTTTATATTTTAAATATTTTAACTAAATGATTATAATGACTAGAATGGAAACACAAGGAGACTTAATTGTAAAAATTGTTCAAATTGCTTTTATGCTCTTTGTGCTTTCTATTTATCTATATCGTCGCCAGAAGAAGAATATACGTGGTTATGAATGGTTTATTGGAGCAGTTTTTTTTGGGTTATTACAAAGTTTAATCGAAATAATATTCTTCGCTATAGGGGACATACCAAATGAATCCGTCATTGCTCAAGTTGATGGTATTCCCTATGCTATCTTACTTCTGTTCCTATTGTTGCATTTTGAATATTTTTTAGGTGTCAAATTTTATAACTTGTTTATTGCATCTTCACTGATGGCTATATACATTGCTACTTACTTTATTGAATTAAGTTTGCGCTTAGAATCAAACTTAGGAATCGATGTAAATAAAATGGTGTTCAATTTAGTTTTTTACATTTATCAATTGTATATTTTCATAGTATGCGTGATATCCAGTATTTATATGCTTGTAAAAACGAGAAAAACTAAAATTTGGCCACAAACATTAGTGTTTGCACTCAGTTTTATAGTAATGTTGGGTACCGCTATAACTGAACTTATTCAGAACTATGTGGGTTTCGAGTTTTATGGAGCAATAGGATTTGGAATAGCTATATTCATTCTATCACTTATTTATATTATTTTCAGATCCTTTGTGTATGTTTCAGCAACGCCCATCAATAGTTTTCTAATAGTACATAAAGATGGTCCTACATTGTTTGCCTGTGATTATGGAAAGAAAGGATCTCTTGTAGACAGCATTCTTGTTGGTGGTGGTATTTCTGCATTTGTCACTTTTCTCCGAGAAGTTACAAATATTAAGGACCAAAGCATTCAAACAATTGAACTAGATAAAAGCGCAATTATGGTTAAGGAACACAAAGAACTGTTTGGAGTATTATTCGCACCGAAACGCATGAAATTATTAGCTAATTCTATTGAGCATTTTACAATTGAATTCCACAAATGTTTTGAAGAAGAATTAAAAAACTTCAGAGGAAGCACTGGCGAATTCCGTAAAGCAGTTGACTTACTACCGAAAATATTTGTTTACCTAGACAAAGACAAACTTTATCCTGTTTAAGGGGGCATTCAAACCAACATCCATTTTTTGCATTATCTTCTTAAATTTATTTGATTTAATAATTGTAATAATAGAAAATTACAATAAATCAAAATATTCTTTAACATGTATATAAGTTTCAAATTGGTATAGATGTTAGGTAAACTTGGTTCCGCTCTAAACAGTGCAATTAGCAAAGTAATTCGTGGAGGACCCGCGGATAAACAAGTAATTAAAGAACTGAAAAACGCGTTGTTGCGAGCATTATTAGAAGCTGATGTAAATTTTGATTTAGCGGTCAAAGTAGTTAATGAAGTTGAGAGAAAATCGCTTGAGAAAGAACTTCCTGATGGTCTTTCTAGAAAGAACAGCATTATCAGCGTTATTTATGATGAGTTAACAAGATTCTTAGGAGAAAAACATTATCCTCTAACATTACACCCCAATAAACCCACTCTTATTGAGCTAGTAGGAATCCAAGGTTCAGGAAAAACTACAACAGTAGCAAAACTTGCTAAATACTTAAAAAAGAGGGGGAAGAAGGTTGCTGTCGTTACATCAGATAATTTCAGACCAGGAGCTTATGATCAATTAAAACAACTTTGCGCCCCAATTGAAACACCTGTATATGGCGACCCTGAAAATAATAATGCGGTAAAAATCGCAACTGACGGAGTAAAAAAATTCCTTTCTGAAAAATATAATGTTATCATAATTGATACTGCAGGAAGGCACAAAGAGGAGAAGTCATTATTAAAGGAAATGAAAATTATCAGTAGCAAAGTCAACCCTGATGAAATAGTTTTGGTGATTGATGGTAATTTAGGTCAAGCTGCTTATTCACAGGCGCTCGCATTTGCTCAAAATACGCCCATAGGTTCTATAATTGTCACAAAGCTTGATGGTTCAGCAAAGGGAGGAGGAGCCCTTTCAGCAGCAGCTGCGACAAAAGCACCAATCAAGTTCATTACAGACGGAGAAGATATCGATTCTATAGAAGAATTCAACCCTAAATCATTTGTTGGGCGATTAGTAGGAGTTGGTGATTTAGAAGGACTCCTGAAAGAAGTTCGAGACCTTGAGACTCTTCCTTCAAAAGAAGATGCTCTCAGTATGATGAGTGGAAAAATTTCCTATCGCCAGATGATGGAACTCCTAGACATGTTCTCGAGTACGGGAAAGATGAAAAGAATGCTTAGCATGGTTCCAGGCCTTGGAGCGAATTTAGATGACAATATGCTCAATATGTCAAAAGAAAATATGAGTAGATACCAGGTAATCATGTCGTCAATGACTGATGATGAATTAGATGGGAAAGCAAAACTTAACGCAAGCCGCATAAAAAGGATAGCACAAGGAAGCGGAAAAAACATTACTGATGTTAAGGAACTTATTACACAACACAAAACAGTCACAAGTTTAGTCAAGAAAATGAGACGTGGTCGAAGAGGTGGATTCAATATACCAGGCCTTCCACCAGGAATGATGGGTTAAACTACTAACAACTTTGAGAAAACACATGACAACACATTTTTT
>JAUVXQ010000016.1 GCA_030603505.1 Candidatus Heimdallarchaeota archaeon
CCTTCGAAGAAGTTAAAATATCATTGACACATTGTTAAATTGAGTATAGCTTTAAATAGTTATATCTCTCTAAACAACTAGATTATGGTGGCGGCAGCAAGATGAGTAAAAAAGCTTCTAAACAAGAAAATGATAAATCTAAAGAAATTGAGGATGAATATGAAGAACTTTTAATTGAAGAAGCTCAACAACAAGAAAGTGAAACAATCAAAGAAGTTCCTGATCTTAAATTGGCAGATACTCCTGGTTTAGGAAAGAAAACTTTGGAAATCCTTGAAGAAAACAACATTAGGACCATAGATCAACTTATGACAACAAGATTACTAGAATTGCAAGAAATGGGAATCCAACGAGCCATCGCAAAGAAATGCCGTGCTGAAATTACTAAAATTGTTCCCAAATTCAAATATTTTAAAGAGGAAATGGGTTTGGAAGACCTTCCAGGAGTAGGGAAAACAACCGCAGTAGCGATGAGAGAAAAGGGATTAAATATATATCTTATTGAAACAACACCACTTCGTGAGCTAGAAGATAAATATGGTGTAACTTCTAGTTCTGCTATAAAATATAAGGAAGGTTTAAAGCAACTAAGGGGTGGAATTGATTTTATTAATGCTTTTGACATAATGGAAAAACAAAGAGATGCCCCAGCATTTACGTATGGTCTTAAATCTATTGATGCACTAACGACGATAGAAGAATTAGGTATAGCAGGTGTTAGACTAGGAGAAACAATTGAAATGTTTGGTGCATTCCGATCAGGAAAATCACAAATCTGTCATCAATTATGTGTTACAGTCCAATTACCACTAGAATTAGGAGGAGTTGATAAAAAAGCTGTTTTCATTGACACTGAAGGCACATTTAGCCCAAGTAGAATAAAAGCTATGCATGGAAGATTTCAAAAGACGTTAGGTTGGACTAAAAAATTTGAAGATGTTCTTAAGGACATAACATATGCAAGAGCTTATAATTCAGACCATCAAATGAGCCTATCAGAGCGATTACTAGAGCTGTTTTACCATAAAAAAGAGGAATATGGCGTAGTTGTAGTAGATTCTGCCACGGCACATTTCAGAGCTGAATATGCGGGAAGGGGAACATTGGCAGAGAGACAACAAACAATTAACCACCATTTAGGCATTCTTGGAAGAATAGCAGATACTTATAATGTTGCAGTAGTTATAACAAATCAAGTACAATCCAATCCTGCAGCGTTTTTTGGTGACCCAACACAAGCAATTGGAGGGAATATTCTTGGTCATTGGGCAATTACACGCTTGTACCTTCGCAAGTCAAAAGGAGAAAAACGTATAGTTCGTATTTATGATTCACCATATTTACCTGAGTCTGAAGCTGTATTTGGAATAACTCCAGAAGGCTGTGAAGACATCGAAACTTAACAAAAACCAGTTCTTATAATTGTAACTTGTGTCCACATCCCCCACAATGTCTCCAGTCAACGTCTATTATTTTACCGCAGTTTTTACATAAACTTCTTTGAGATAAAGGAATATCATCAGTATTCAACATTGGCTTGTTATTTTGGTTCTCATAACCAGATTTAGACACCGAACTAAATCCCAACATTCTTTTTACCTCAGGTTCCGTATACTCAGAGCTGTATAACGAGTCTGAGTTTATTGCATTGTTTCTGTAATCGCTACTATTAGTCTCGGAATTAATAACACTGTGAATATCAAGATTACCTTCATCTATCTCAATATCATCAATATAAGCTTTAGAGGAGTCAAGACTTTTACTAAAAGGGAAGAATGTATTTTGAGTACTATTTAGCAATTCTTTGTTTTCCATTTGTGATACTATTTCTTTATAATTATCTTTATTATTCGAAGGTTCATAGAATTTACACATTTTAGATAGTTGACAGCTATTTGTTTCATAATTTAGCTCTGGGGAAGAATCAATGAAATTTCTGCCAATAAGAAGAGAATCATTTACTACATCAAATTTGAGTCTATTTTCAATTAAAACCTTGAAAACGTCCTTTGGATCATACTTTTTTCCATTAATTTCAATGATACCCTTTATATTATTGAGATTCATAATTCTCCAAGTATACTTAGATATTAAGAAAAATAAAAAATTAGTATCATATCGATATGGATGTAGGTATTACTTTTTTTATTCGCCACGTTCGTGCTTTGTCTCAATAGCCTTAACAACTCTTGTTAACCAGTCATCAAGTTTAGCTACTAATTCACTATGAACATCTGGTTGTAAAGCTTCAGTTTCAGGCATTTTTCCAATCCGCTGAATCCAAGAGTTGAGTTCATATAACATGGGTGACATACCAACGTATGCCTCAATTTCTTGTTTTAATTCTTCTAGCATCCCAGCTCCTGTTGCACAACTAGTCTGTGGACTTATCATTTGAGATATATGTTTGAATTTAGTTGATATTGCAGTAATTGCAATACCTGTATCGTCAGCATCAATGAAAGATTCTTCTTCCTTTAATCCTGGAGAAACATATGATTGCTCTTCAACTATGGAATCTTTTACTTCATATGATGGATCAAGCACTTCAGAGCTAGAGAGCGGAGGTTTCGTTTTAGTAACAGGTTGTGGTGTCACAGTTGCCGCATTATCAATTTTAGCATTAATGGTTGCCAACATATTCATTAAAATTGAGACATCTTTTAATGGAGTAAGACTTTTGGTAATATTTTGCTCCAGAGTAGAAAGTTTACTATCGATATTTGTCATGCCTTCTAGATTCTTTTCCAAGACACCAATTTTCTCATTTAACATAGCCATCGATTCTTGTACACTTCGCACAAGATTTGATAGCATGTTTATTGAATTTACAAGTTGTACTAACATTTCTTCTGGATTACTCATATATTCTCACACTAAAAAAGAATAGAAAAGGGTATAAAAAGATTTTTAGACAGCTAAACGCGGAAATAAATTAGTGTTCTAAAGGAACCATGATGAGAGAGACGTAATCTTAATATAGTTAACACACTTTTGGTAAGTGAGACTATTATGAGTGAAAGAGATATTGTTGAGTTGTTAGTTAGATGGAGTTCTATCGCTCGAATGCTAGAAAGAAAAGAGTTTAAGGTGTTAGCTGGCGATCAAAAGGGATTAATTTCAGCTTTAGTACTTATCTTGCTGGAACTCCAGAAACAAAGCAGGTAAAATTTGATAGTATAGTATGAGGGAAAACTAATGTTATCTGATGAGGAATTTTGGCCTAGAATAGCTATAGAGGCTAACGAACTAAGAAAAGAGTTGCCAACTTTCAGTCCTATCAATAACAATACTTTAAAATGGCTCGGTTTTATTTTTGGTGCCGGTCTTTATGAAGGAGGAGTTTTTGTTTTAGAAATAGAAATTCCAAGAGAATACCCATTTAAACCTCCAAAAGTAAAAATGTTGACCAAGATTTTTCATGCTAATGTTTTCGATACACGCATCTGTGTTGGTGTACTAGGTGCAGATTGGACGCCTGCTAACAACTTAGTTGACGTAATCGAATCCATTCGTTTCATTTTAAGTAGCCCAAATCCAGATGATCCTCTAAATTCAACGGCTGCTAACTTAATGAAGAGAGATCCTAAAGCTTTTACTAGTAAGGTCCGCGAATATGTCGAAAAACACGCTAATTTTAGTCAAATAGAAAAATTTGGTCTATAAATTCCAGAAGTTGACATTTCCATCTTAAGAGAACAGTATAATGTAATTGTTTTTGATGCAAATCTTTCACTCTTGTAAGAAATTTTATTTACTCACACCTTCTATAATAGTTGTGTCAGAAGAAACGTTCCTTCAAAAAGGTTATATTCAAGAAATTTTCTCGTCCTTTCAAGGTGAGGGGTCAGCTTTCGAAGGAAGTTGCTATGGTTTAAGGCAGATATTTGTTAGATTCGCGGGATGTCCTTTGGCATTAGGAAAAGAAGGAACTACTGGTTGTGTATGGTGTGATTCTCCACAAGCTCAAAGAGAGTACCCTAAACAGTGTTCTATTGAAACAGGAGCTGGAAGTCAACAATTCACGAAAAAAGCGAATCCTATGATTCTAAAGGATGTTTTGGATAATATTCAGCAATTAACAACAAAAGACCTGCATTCTATTAGTTTAACAGGAGGAGAACCATTACATCAACCGAAATTTCTGAAAGAAATTATCTTAAGCTTAAAACAAAAAAAGTACAAAATATTCCTTGAAACTGCTTATGCTGAAAATCTCCAATTTCTAGAAGAAATAGCTCGTAATATTGACTTTGCATGTGTTGATATAAAGGATAAAAGCGCAAAAGCTACAACAAAGTGGGAAGAATTAGTGGAAAGAGAGGTTAAGATGTGCAGGATTTTAAGAGATGCAGGAACAAAAGTTTTTTCTAAAATTGTTCTATCTAAATCCTCAAAAATTAGTGATTTCGAATTGATTGCAAAATTGTGTGGAGAAGTAAATATACCTATGGCAATCCAATTGGTTTCACCAACAAAGAAGCCGAATGTACAGTCACTTACTTGGGATCAACTAGTAAATTTCACTGAAACAGCTGCAAAATATTTACCACCTGAAAAAATTGGTATATCAGCTCAGGTCCATAAACTATTAAATATTCTATGATAATAAGAGGTAGATAATCGAATGTCTTTTCATAGTGAAAAAATGTCTGATATTCAAGCTGATGATGCCAGAATTAAACTTGGTTTAAGGCGAGTTGGAGTTACTGACATACCAAAAATAATCAGAAGGAAATGGAAGGGTCAATATAACGAACTCTCTGCGAAAATTGATGTTTTTGTAGATTTAATTCCATCTCAAAGAGGAATACACATGTCTCGAAACATTGAAGTGATAAACGAAGTGACTTCAGAAGTAACATCATCCTTGATGGGAGAATTGATCAGCAACACTGAAGAATTATGCGCAAAAATAGCCAAAAAAGTATTACTTGCGCAACCAGGTGCAAAATATTCTGAAGTAAGGTTAAAAGCTGATTACGAGACAGAAACCTTTTCAGAAGCACTCTGGAAGAAAAAATTAAGTGTTCATACTCTTAGAGCAGGAGCAAATGCTGAGCGCACAGAAGAAGGCATAAACATAATTAAGATTATAGGAGCAGAAGTAGAAGGGACAACAGTATGTCCTTGCTCACAAGAATTGTCAAAGGATTATGCGAAAGAACAACTAAAGAAAAAAGAGTTTAGTGATGAACAGATTAAAACAATTGTTGATTGTATACCCATGGCTTCCCACAATCAAAGGTCAAAAGCTATTTTACTTTTAGAATTACCTGAGAGTGCTATGAGAGTTGAACTAGATGACATTATAAAAGTATTAGAGATAAGCATGAGTGCTCCACTTCATGAAGTATTAAAACGAAAGGATGAACAAGCAGTTGTTCTTTACGCGCATAGTCGCCCTAGTTTTGTAGAAGATGTAGTACGTACGATACTCTACAATGTAGCTTTCAAATTTGATTATCTACCTTCTGAAACGGGTATTTATGTTAAACAGACAAATTTTGAGAGCATTCATCGTCACAATGCTGTAGCTGAGATTAGAACAACATTAAAAATATTAAAAGAGCAATTGGCGGAGAAAAAAGGAAAATGAAAAAAGAAGAACTATCATCATATACCATTGTAATTGAAAATTTTCAACAAAAAATTAAGTATGATGGATCCCAAATACTAGCTCATTACACCGCAGAAGAACATGGTGTTTTAGGAAACAGTATTTTGCTTTTCAGGGGAAATATGGAATTATCACCAAAAGAGATGGTTGACATTAAAGATGTTCTACGTGAGTCTCACTTGGGAAAGGTGCTAATCAGCTCAGATGATGCTTTACATATGATTATAGAGGAATTTGATATTCAACCGCCCAACTTAGAAATCGCATATTATCGTTTACGTATGTTAGCACAATTGATCATCGAACAGCTTCAATTGAAGGGAGTTGAAGTAGCTAGAAAAGGTACTGATTTATTCATAAATGAGAAAAAACTAAACGTTGGTATTGCAACTATTAGCCAAACAAGTTGTAAAATTCATTTTGGTTTAAATTATTCCGATACAGGAATCCCTTCACATGTAAATGCAATTGGGCTCAAAAAACTAGGTTTTAGGGAACAAGATTTAGAAGAATGGTTACTTATAGTAGCTAAAAAGTATATAAAGGAAATCAGTAAAATAAAAAACGATATAGTAAAAACAAAGCCCATTTAGGTGAAATTGTGAAATTAAGAGTATCTGGTGATAAACTAACTATTGCGTCTGCACACATGCTCGCTAAACATGATAAATGTGCACGTATCCATGGACACAACTACTTTATAGAAGTTGAAATTGAAGGAGAACTTAATGAAGAAAATATGATCATTGACTTTAGCGAATTCAAATCAAGAGTTAGTAAAATAATAAAAAAATATGATCATAAAGTGCTGATACCCTTTAACAGCAAAAATTTCAATATAGACATAAATGATGAACAAGTTACAGTTTCATCATGTGATGGTAAAGTATACCGTTTACCAAGAGAAGATGTTGAATTTTTACCTCTAGAATCAACAACTGTTGAGTTATTGTCAAAATTTATTCATGATTTGATCAAAGAAGAATATCCGCAATTTACAATAACAGTAATAATGTCAGAGACACCAACAAGTGTCGCAATATATACAGAAGATAAATAAATAAAATGAATTTCAATAAAAATATAGGCACTTAAGAGGGATAAAATGAGTCGAGCAATAGTTCTCTTTTCAGGAGGTTTAGACTCTACTGCTTGTTTATATTGGGCTTTAGAAAAATATGATAATGTAATCTTGCTAAGTTTTCTTTATGGTAGTAAAGAAGATGAAGCAATTAAAATATGTAATAGCATATTTTCATCGCTTTTTTCCCTTAAAAATCAAATTATTGATTTACCCTTCCTCTCCAAATTTGTAGCTAAATCAAAATCTAGTTTATCAATAAAGGGCAGTAAACCTCCTGAATTCTCATCTTTCAAAGATTTAAACAATGAAGAAATCACTGAGCAAACAGCAAAACAGGTCTGGGTTCCCGGAAGAAATCTCCTTTTCCTCTCAATAGCAGCTTCATTGTCTGATAGTTTCCCAAATCCAACAGATATAATTTTTGGAGGAAATAAAGAAGAAGCAGCCACGTTTCCAGATAACACTATTGATTTTGTAGAAAAAATGAGTGATATCCTAAGATTTGGTTGTATGAATAAGGTTGTGATAAAAGCCCCTTTTATTAGAAAAACTAAAGGTGATATTGTTACTTACTTAGCTAAGACTAATGCGCAAGTTCAATTTTCTTCATCGTGTTACAATGTTACTGATTGGAAAGAGGGTAATATAGCAGTTCACTGTGGTGTATGTGAATCATGTTCAAGACGAAGAAGAGCTTTCAAGAATGCTAAGATTAAAGATGTGACAGAATACAAAAATTGAACGTAGTATAAGAAGAACTTTTATTATACAACAATAGTATGTAAACTAATGGTGCTTAGAGTATTCAAAGTCGGAAAAGACGGAACATATAATGAAATAGAAGCAACAAGGGAAGCGCTTCAGAAAGAGCATGGTTCTTTTTTGATGGTAGATAGAAGAAATAAGAAAATATATGTTTATAAAAAATTAGGAATCTCAAAATCATTAGCTTATGCAGCTGCGAGAGCAGCTACTAATCTAAATACTAGAAAAGGATCAAAATATAAAGTTGTGAATATTGAACAAGAAGAGCAATTCAAGTTTCTTAGCAATATCTTTGGTGAGATTGAGGAAACCGTCAAACCAATAGAAGAGAAATATCCTCCTGAAGCAGTTAAAGACGCAAAGTCATCTCTAATCTATGGTGAAAAAACTTCATCAACACGAGCAGTTACTAAGCAAAAAACACCCAAAATATCTGAAAAAACCCGAATACCACAAGAACAGATCATTATTGCAAAAAAAAGAACTGTTCCAAGTATAAGAATAGCTATAAATGAGGAAGCTTATGATAGCGAAGAGATTGTTAAAACATTAGCAAGTAGAATGCTCTATGACATTAATATTGATACAGCAAAAAATATGATTAAACCACCAAAAGACCAACTTAGAGCTATACTACTAAAACAAATTGATGCCTTACTCGATGAAATATACTAATACTTTCTCAAACTACTGTAATTTTATTCGTTTCTCTGGAGCTTAGCTATAAAAAAGCCTTCACTGTTATGTAGATGAGGGTATATTTCTTGTACCTTATTTTCTAGCAGACTAGATTTAAGTCCTATAAAGGGAATACTATTCCTCAAAGAGAAGTTTTGGTGAGAAGCAAGGAAAGATCTAATTATGTGATGATTTTCAGCATGAAACAGCGAACATGTAGAATAAACTACAATTCCTTGGTTTTTAACCATCTTTGCAGCTGCTTCTAATAATTCAGTTTGAAGTTTAGTATACAATCTTAGATCTCTTCTCCTTAAACGCCATTTAATCTCAGGTCTAGAATTGAAAGTGCCTGATGATGAACAAGGAGGATCAACCAAAATTTTATCAAAATAATTCATGAATTTTTCTGGAAGATTTCTTGAATCAGATTGTATCGACTCTACATTCTTGACACCAAGTAATTTCATACGCCCTAATAAAATACGCATCCTATCTTGATCTATATCTATAGCGACTAAACCTTTTTCATCACCCATCATGGAAGCAATTTGTGAGGTTTTACTACCCGGAGAAGCACATAAATCTAAAACATTTTCTCCAGGAGTAGGATCTAAAACAATTGGCACCAAAACTGAAGCTTTTTGCTGTATCACAATCTTGCCATTCTTAAAATCTTGCAGCTGGGGAATTGGTTTTATGTTAGAAGCACCAATTTTTAGTAAGCCTGCAATGTCTTTATCTTCCTCATACACTATCTTATTCTCGTCGAGAGAAGCCTTCACTTCTTCAAGGGAGGTTTTAAGGGTATTAACCCTTATGTAGGTTGGTAAACTAAACAAGAGAGAAGATAGCAAATTTTTTGTGAAACTCTCTCCCCACTGTTCAATAAATGTTCTAATAATCCACGTTGGTGTAAAATATTGAAGTGAAATCTTTGAAGATTCATCTGAACGGTTTACATATAGATCTTCTTCTATTACATTATTAATTGCTGAAAGAATGTTTAGAAGTTTTTTATCCATATATGTAAAATAATATGGGGCTAATAAATCATAAACTTGACCCAAATTTTTTTTCTCAAACTTTAGATAATAAGTAGCAAGACGTAATATTGCTCTCATCTGAAAGGGTATTTTTTTAGTGGAGAATGCCGATGAACTTAGTTTAATATAGAGATCTACAACATTCAAACGTTTAATTAATTCAAGAACGGTATAATACAGTTGAGACTCATCTATCTTGGATACTTGATATTCTTCAATTACTGAACGCAATGCAACTCGAGCAGATCTGCCTGCATCAATTTCACTCAAACAGTTTATTATATTAGAGATAACTTGTTCCAAAATTTTCCCCCTGCAATTCCTATATCTACAATCACTGCAAAAACTGAATTTAAAAAATATTTGATTCCTAGAATGTTTTGTCTTTCATGCTCTTTGGATTCAACAAATGCTCTGATTCCTGAGAATAAAAATATACAGATTCACCGATTTCCAGTTGTAACACTTGTGAAAATTTCCTTAAAGCTATATTAAGGAAGTCAATAAATGGTAGAATTAAGCGGTTTAGTTTGTATTGTTTTAGAAAACGCGCTTTTTCTGAATTATAAGCAAAGCCCAATATACTTTCAACTCCCTCTTTCTTTAACGATTTTAAATCAATCAAAGACAAGTCATTCTCTGAAAATATAAAAGTAAAATCACTTTTTTTTGGACTATTTTGCAAAGCAAACCAATTATTTGTCAAATGATTAAGAGAAGAGAGAAAATCTTCAAAATTCACTTCTGGAATTGTAATTGCCGTAAAAGGCTGGGATGAAGGAAGCGTAATTTCTATTTTTTCTATTTTCTTAAAACCTAGTGTTTGAAGAAAATAGCTAATACCATCATCTATTGAGTATACCCAGTTTTTTGAAAGTGTCACTGTTCGTATATCATTAAGAACAAGGGATCGTAACAATTCAAAATTCTTTTCTGAAAGCGGTAATTGACTCCCAAAGAGTGGTAAAGATAAAACAGAGACAGCTAGGTTCACCTTCTTTTCCGACATGAAATGTAAAGCGCGTAAGGTCACATAAGGCGTGACAACAACTCCTTTTACGATGATTTTATCAAGTTTATTATCTGAAAACGATCCAAATTCAGCCCCATATTCCCTAGAATTAGTGATTTGACGATCACATAAGTGATTGAGTTTTGTAAGAAAATTACTAAGTTTTAAAGACATTCTAAGAGAAAAGCGGTAAGCACTAATTAAAGGATTTGGGAGGGATAATTAAAACTGAAATGAGAGTAATTTCTAGATATTTGAATAGAAACACAAAAAAACTATCGCAAAAATAAAAAATAAAAAAGAGTTAATACTCTTACATACGGCGCCCACGGCGACCACCCTTCCTCCTACATCCATTGTGGGGTAAGGGAGTTACATCTTCTAATCGTAATATTCTCATTTTTGATCTTTTCAATGCTCTTAGTGCTGCTTGTGTTCCTGGTCCTGGAGTCCTATTCTTATGTCCTCCTGGAGCTCTATATCTTACGTATAGTGCGTATATTCCTTTACTTTGTGCTTCATCTGATGCTGCATTTGCTGCTTTCATTGCTGCATAAGGACTTGATTCGTTTCTATCTGCTTTTACAAACATTCCACCGCTTTTTCTGCTAAAAGTTTCAGCACCCGAAATGTCAGTTATATGAATAATGGTGTCATTATAACTTGAGAATATGTGAGCTATACCATATTTGTAATCTTGCTTTCTACTCATTTTTTATCACCATCTTCTGTTTTGGTATCGGTTTTAGGTTTGGATTCAACCTTAGGTTTGGATTCAACTTTAGGTTTAGGTTCAACTTTAGGTTTAGATTCAACCTTAGGTTTAGATTCAACTTTGGGTTTAGATTCAACCTTAGGTTTGGATTCAACCTTAGGTTTAGGTTCAGGTATAGATTTATCTACTTGAAGAGAACGTGAACTTATTGCTCCAGATTTCGGTGAAACCTCAGGAGGAGGGGCTTTGAAAGGCCTACGAGATTGATCAGGGGTTCTGCCTCTCTTAGATTTTATAGGTTCAGTTCTAGTAGAGTCATCTTTTGCGATTTCCTTCTTAGGTTCAAGCTTAGGCTTTATGTCATCTTTCTTTTGCTCTTTAGTGAGATCTACTTGAGCAGGGGGAGCACTAGGTCTAGCAGGATGATTCTCTTTTTGTAAAGAAGATCGAGGAGCATAATCTATTATAATTTCCTCCTCAGTTGTTATTAATCTTCCAGGAGAGGTTACAATGCAATTATTAATAGCTATATGTCTATGTACAATAAATTGACGAGCTTGATGAGGTGATCCTGCTAATCCTTTGTTATGCACAATAGTCTGAAGACGTCGTTCTAAAACAACACGAATATCAAGAGCTAGAACAGAGTCAAGGTCGTTACCTTTTGGAAGCATTCCAAAACGAGATAGTTTTGAAAGAAGCTCTTCTGCTCTGGTTTTACGAACATTTTCTGGCAAAGCTAATAAAGCACGAGCTTGTTGTCGAGCTTTAGAAAGGATAGTACGGGCTTTCCAAAGTTCGCGCTTGTTTCTTAAACCATACTCACCCACAAGAGGTAGTTCTCGCTGAAGCCGAGCCTTATCATAAGGATGACCAGGAGTGACAATTTTCTTTCTTTGTCTTCGAATTCCACCCATTCAAATCACCTTAACGTCTCCTCTTTGATACACCCACAGTTGAACCTTTTACGGAACCGTGAGTTCGAGTCTTTTGACCTCTAACTTTTAAATTAAACTGATGGCGTATACCTCTACGACAGCGTATACGAATGTAGCGTTCAATATCTTGCTTGTTTTGAAGTATTAACTGAGCTTCTGTAAGATGAATATCTTTCCCAGTTAAACGATCCTTTCTTCGATTCAGCATCCACTCAGGAACACCTAGATTTGTAGGATCAGATAACATGCTTTCGATATTTTTTATAGAAGCATCAGTGAGGGAACCAATACGTTCAGTGGGAGGAATCCCAAGGATACGTACAATTGTATGAGCTAAACGCCTATTCACACCAGAAATCCTACTGAGACCAAGATGAACAGGAAGTGGTCCCGAGAGATCGGTGGACTTAATACGAACGAGATGACGAAACCCGCTTGACATATCTATCACTTTTTATGTTAGTTTACTTTGTTTGGTACCACAATCTTTCATTGTGGTGCTCGTACCTCTGAGAGTTTCAGAAGGTTGGAATACTTAATCCCTTGAGCTTCGCCTGTGCCTTTTGAAATTACAAACGCACCTTGACTTTAACTTGTCTGTCAAAAAGATTTTTTTAAAGGTTTACTTCAAAGCGAATAAATTTACTCATGAGAGTTTGAAAGAAAATTATGGAGCCAGGACGGGGATTTGAACCCCGGAACCTAAGGCACTAGATTTCCAATCTAGCCTCATACCGCTTGAGTATCCTGGCGAGAATTAGACATTACAATCGCATCGTAATCTAACTCTATTCTTCACTCTTAACTTTTATTTTAAAATGTTTCTTTGTAGTTCCCTAGCATACATTCAAAATGTTAAACAAAATTGCAAGAAAAAGTATACAATAACCTTATCAAAACTTCTTTATCTAATATTAAATGTAGATGTAAAAACATGAAAATCTTTATCCTTGTTGGTTTTCAGCTCACTGGTAAGTCTAGCCATGGTCATAAGATGGAAATCGAAGAAAATGTTCCTATGATTGAAACAGGTCACGCAGTTTATTATGAACTACAACGACAAGGCCTGGAAACCAATCATACAAATACATCCAAAATCATTAAGAATTTACTATCAAGAGATCCAACAGCTTTTACTCAAGCAATACTAGAATTTGAGGAGAAAAAATACAAAGATTCATCTATAATGCTTTTCAATGGAATCAAATCACCTGCAGAAATAGATTACATAAAAAAAAGATTTGGAAAAGAGAACGTACGTGTAGTGGGATTTCATGCTTGCCAATTGACAAGATTTGGAAGAGTAAGAAACCCTGATAGGTTTGTAGTTTCAGGACGTTTCCAGCAAAAAAAGCAAGAAGATGAAGATTTAGCCCACTGGGAAAATTTTACTAGTCGAGATATAAGAGAAATAGGTCTAGGAATAGGAATCGCTTTTTCCTTAGCAAATGAAATAATTATAACTGAAGATATTCAGTGGCCATATTATGCTTTTGAGGTATCATATAAAAGTTTCAAAAATTACATTTTCAAAAAAAATTAAGGAACAAAGAAATAGTTCTCCATTTTCTAGAAAAGACACTATTTCCTTTTCATCGAAGGATAAGTCCCTATAGGCATTAATACTCTTTTTACACTAGCCACCAAACCATGGTTCATCTTTTCAATTTCTTCTGCTTTTAGCTGAGTTTCACCTAAAGCGATTAACTCATTTTTTAAGGTAAATATGCCAATTATGTTACCTTCCTCAAAATTCTCTGTGTATTTAGCAATACCAGGAATAGCTATTGGCGCGCCGTGACAAACAGAATCTACAGCGTTGTCTTTCATAAAAATCTTAGGTATATGTGTAACTCCATACTCCATTGGTAAGATTATATTTCGTAAGGGTATCTCATCATTTTCTTCCTTAAACCACATAAAAGCATCATACAGTGCCAGTAAACTTGATGAAAAAACATCTTCAGTAAATGGCCCTGATCTAATTCTACGCAACTCTTTCATATGAGCTCCACCACCTAAACTTTGTCCAATATCGTGCGTGTACTTTCGAATATACGTTCCTGCTTGGCAATTTATACGAAGTAGTACTTCACGTTCACGTATTTCTATAATTTCGCTCTCATAAACAGTTCTAATCCTCAGCACTCTTTTTACACTTGACCGTAATGGAGGTCTTTGATAAATCTGACCTGTATAATCGTTTATAATGTTACGAATAACATCCTCTTCAACATCGGAATGAAGACGCATATTACAAATATATTCTTTTCCAGCAAGAAGAAGAGTATCTAAAATCCTTGTTGCTTTGTCTAGTGCAACGGGTAGTACACCGGTTACTTGGGGATCTAATGTACCTGAGTGTCCAGCTTTTGGAATGCTTAGTATCTTTTTAACTATGCTGACCACTTCGTGACTTGTGGGTCTTGGTGGTTTATCAAGATTGATTATGCCATACTGTAACAATTCCTTGATTGTTCTCTTTGTTGGTATTTTTCCATACTTAAAATCAGTAGTATCATCAGATAAAATTTGAATTGGTACATTATCATCTATTAGCTTAATATCAGGTAGGGAAAACCGTAATGTCATTTTATACCACTAAGTACACAAAAAATAGAGATAAAAGGTTTAGGAAAGAATCTATTAAGGAATTATAGCTGTTTCCATGAACTTCTTTAAATCAGCTTCTTCAACTGCTGCAAGAACGTCTTCATCACTAGCATCTCGCTTAAGTGATAGAACTTTGTCAGTAGGTTCAATGTGCCTAATATTGCATTTACGACGACGTACTCCTGTAAGCGACTTTGGTCCAGCAACGAGTACATAGTTCTGATTAATTACGTCAATAATTACTCCTTTCTTTCCAGCTTCTCTACCATTTGTTTTTACGATTACTCTTCCAATTTGAATAGCGGTCATTGTTATTCACCTTTGTATAGTTTTTTAAATGCTGTCATTATTATCTGAATACAACTTGAAGCGTCAAACTTCTCTGAATTGACAATCAAATCATAAACAGATAAATCAGCAATATCGATATTATACAGTTTTTGATAGCGCAGTTTTTCAGATTTTTCTCTTATGATAGTTTCAGATTTTGTATATTCAAGCTGTTTATCATCTCTTTGCGCCATTCTTTTAATTCGTGTTTCTAAGGGTGCAGTTATAAACACTGAGAGAGCACCCAAATCGTTTAGAAGCCAACCAGCCAGTTGGGCATCAACGATTAAATTATCTTTATCATTAGCCAAATTCACTGTTCGTTCATCTATCTGTTTGTCAATCTCTTCATTTACCTCAGCAACCTTGCTAAATTCCTTAATGGAGAGATGACTTTGATTAGCCATTTTTCTGAACATATTACCAGCAGATACATAAGTATAACCTAAAAGATTAGCTAATCCTTTTGCGATAGTACTTTTACCGGACCCATGAGGACCTGAAACAGCTACTATAGGCAAACTAGCCACACCCTATTGACTACCGCGTACATTGTTTTGAATTGCGCTTTTAAGGCACAAGGAGCATAAGTATCCCGCGTGAATTCTGGAGGGTAAACGCTTAGAGCGATATAACTTCTTCACACGGTTTTGATTACCGAAGGCTACACCTTGAAGAATGGTGCCACAATTAGAGCAATGGGCTCGTTTAGTTCGTTTTGAAACTTTTGCAATTCTTGTCCTTGAAGGAGTGCGAACATTCCTTGTTTTTGCAACTCTTAAAGAAGGTTTAACCATTTTTACTCCTCATTACTATTTTATTGATTTTTTTTGCTTTGATGTAGGGGATTTCTTATTAGAAGAAAGTTGTGATTGAGTTTGCTTCTGCTTCATTTTGGCAGCTCCAGAAGGATTAGCACCAAAAACACGACTAATTAAAGATCCAAAGGCAAAAGATACCATGAAATACCATAGAGTAAATGAAGCTTTTGAGTAACCTAAATATCCTTCTTCAACCGTAGGTGCAAACCAAGGGTTACCCACGAATGGGAAACCACCCATGCTGAAAGGTAACCAAGCATAATAGTGCCCAGAAAAGGCGGTTCTAACGATAGCGAATATTAGAAGAAATGGTACAGTTGTAATGAGCATTGGTTTCATTCTTTTCATCATCATAGATGATTGAAGCTTTTTAATTCGTTCTTCATCTCTTTTAACTTTCAACCAAAGTTTCTTATCGGCCTTAGCCATAGCTTGTTTCTTTTTCTGATTCCACTCATTAACTTTGATCATCGTTTCTTTCAATGCATCTACATCGGTTATTAGACGGGTAGCAGTAGTAGAGATTATAGATATGAAAATTGAAACTAAAACGATAAATATAGCAGATGTTGGACGTTGATTCCAACCATTTTGAGTTATCCAATTAGCTATACCTTCAAACCATGAATCCCAGAACGGGCTCATTTTAAGACCACTTTCCTTTCTTCTTAATTACTCTTCCGGAAAGTATGTTGCTTTTAAAAGCTTTTGTCATTAGAGTTTTCAATTTTTCTTTTTTCACTTTTATTCGTCTTTTTGTAGAAGAACAAAGAAATTATCTTTTCCGTTCTTCCCACCAAATTTTGAGAAATTTCTTATTTTCAATCCACTTTCCTTTATAATTTTTCCCAGTTTTCTTTTTGTGTATAAGTGGTAATATCTCTGCGCTATTATTTTTCTCCCATCATCATACCAAGGATGATATAGATCACCTAATCTCCACTTATGATTTTTTGTACGCTTGTAAAATGCTAATAATAAATCGATAATCATATTTTTTCTTGTACCTTTTTTCCATCGTCTCCAACACGATAGAATCAAGAAATTTTCATTTTTTAGTGTAGATTTTACTTCTTTCAATATTTTAACTACTTCTTTTTTTGATGATAGGTGATGGATGGCAGCTATGCAAATAGCTATATCAACTGTTTCTGGTTTCATTGGCAATGTTCTCATATCAGAGTTAATAATCGATTTCTTAGCTATCGGTAATTCAACAAAATTCTTCAGTAATTCGAAAGAAACATCGATTGCTACAAATTCCCATCTTTTCTCTGAAAAGTGTAGAAGGTTTCTTCCGTTCCCGCAACCAATGTCTAGCAATATTCCTTCTGATGGTAGATGTACTATATTTGTAACATACTCCACATATGCTACAAAATCTCTCCAAGGTTTCTGCTTAACTTTCTGATAGTGTGGTGCAATTTTGCTGTAAGCATCCATAAGACTCTGAACTTTTGAATTTGGCGATTTCTGCAACTCAGAGTATATATCTCCTAACACTTTTTCAAGATTTGTTTTCCCTTCATCATTAATATTAAATAAGAATCCTTAAATATTATCTTCTTTTGAGTTAAATTGAGGTAAATTCCTACTCAAAGATGTGAAATCATGAAAAAACTCAATGTTGCAGTAGTTGGTACTGGAAGCTGGGGAAAGAACCATGCACGTATTTATAGTGAACTTCCTTATGCAAATTTATTCGGAATTGTTGATAAAGATTTGAAAAGAGGAAAAGCGATAGCAAAACAATACAACACTCAATTTTTTGAAAATCTTGATGATCTTCTCAAGAATGAGGAACTTCATATGATCGCTATTGCTTCTCCAACCACAAGTCACGCAAAAATAGCTATCCAAGCTATTGAGCAGGGTAAACATGTATTCATCGAAAAACCTATGACTAGCACAGTTGATGAAGCTGTGGAAGTTATGGATGCTGAAAAAACTCATGGTATAAAAATCGGAGTTGGTTTTATTGAACGTTTTAACCCGGTTATCAAAAGATCCAAACAGCTGGTTGAAAATAAAGAACTAGGTAATTTAGTATTAATGGGTGCAAGAAGGTTGGGTCCAGTTTGGCCAGGCAGATTGAAAGACGTT
>JAUVXQ010000065.1 GCA_030603505.1 Candidatus Heimdallarchaeota archaeon
GATTCTTCAAGCAAGTTCTTTCGAGCAAGATCAATTATTTTTTCTATAGACCAATTTAAAGGAAAAGAATCGATTGTTTCTTTATTATCTAACAAGAATAAAGTAATTTGGGAAGCAAGAAATTTATTTCCAGCTTTAGCGAATTTCTGACTTAAAATTAAGATTTGTTGAACTTTAAATGTTGATTTAATGACGTTTAACTTCTCAAGATCTTCAGTTAACGACCTTAATAGTGCTATGAGCTGAATAATATCTTGGATTTCTAAATTAAAGAGGATTTTCTTAGGAAAATAGTCAAATTGCTTACTAGTCGAGTAGTTACTGTTTACCATTGAGTCATCTTGATATCTCTTTATAAAGTCCTTAGAAGACATTTTTAGGAGGGAGAAATTTGGGGATATTCTAAAGATATCATCAAGATTCTTTCTACCACGTAGAATTAGTAATTGTAGAATAAACCGATTATACCACTTATCATAAAAAAAGATTGATGGAATTATATTACCATTACATCCAATAAAAGTTGTTAAGGGTGAATCATAGCTACATAAACACTTATACTTTTCAGAAGCAATGTCATATTCTAAATTCGTAAAAAGAATTCGATTGTAGGAACTCTCTTTCACTAATTGATCCATAGTTTTTAGGTTCAGAGTATAGTTATTAGGCAAAATCTTAATTTTAAAAGGTAAAATACTATTTTCCTGAATAGTAGTAGAAATTACTTTATGTTCCTTTTTTGTCATTCCTATAACAATTTCACTACAGAACAGCTTTAGTTTTCTTACAGCATCTAGTATTTTTTCTGTGTCCATACACCCCAAAATTACTCCTGTCACATTATCATCTATAACCCGCTTTTTTCCGATTTCACTCGTAGTTTTCTTAAGCAAGCTAATTAGGGAGCTGTGCATGTTAAACCCTTAAGAAGTTAAATATTTCACGATCTCTTTAACAAGAGTTTCCATTCCAAATACAATGGGGACAGATTTTTTCTCACTCAATTCTTTTAATTGTTCATTATTATTATAATCTTCCTGAGAGCAATAAACTAGTAATAATTCATTTAAATTAAACTCGTTCAGGTTATGCAATTCATTTGATTTCCATAAGAGTACTTTTGGATACTCAGACATCTTGAAGCCTTCAATTAAAATGACATCATTTTTGCTTATTGAATCTATAGTTTCTATAATCTGTTTTAAACTATAATTCTGAGCAATAGTTATTTGAAGTGAATTATCGAAAATACCAGCAGAAATTTTTGCTCCCGAATCTAAGTATTTACCTGTATCCTTCGAATTCTCCCGTTTTTTATAAGATTTAGCTGATTTAATTACAGCTACTTGGTACCCTATTTTTGTTAATTCAGCTAAAACTGTTTGAATAATTGTTGTTTTTCCAGTTTGGGAATAACCAACAACTTGCAGAATTTTGTTTTTCATGTGCATTCCATTTTTTCTACAAATTAGTTAAGAAGTAAATGAAAAATAACTATTCTACTAATTCTTTAGCAGAATCTAAAATCATTTTAGCATTCGCAGGTCCGATTCCTTTTATTTTACTCAATTTCTCCAGAGATATTGCAGCTATTTTTTCAACTGTATTATACCCAGATTCTCTTAATAGCATAGCTTTTCTAGATCCTACACCCTTGATATTTGTTATTGGTATCTTGGGTTCGTCACTAGTTATAGTAATAGGTTCTTCTTCAGGGAATTCCTCAGCTTCTGATTCTTCTTTTGGTTTCTTCTTGATATCTGCTTTAATATCCTTTTTACGGTAAGGTTTTATTGGTAAAGGTATGGGAGCAGATACAATACGAGATGATTTTGGTTTAATAATTCTCAATGGCTTAAGCGGGCTATTGGAATCTTCAGATTCTTCTTTCTCTTCTATTAAGTATTCACTAGGCTTGACTAGTTGATCTTCTTGAACTACCTTATCTTTATGTTCTCTAATATACTCACTGGGTTTGATAAGACTCTCTTGAGGAAGTGGTTTACTTTCTTGAGGAAGTGGTTTACTTTCTACCTTTTGAGGTATTTTACTTGGCCTACCCAACCGACCATGTTGTACTACCTCATCTTTGTGTTCTTTAATATAATTACTGGGTTTGATTAAGCTATCTTCAGGAGGTTTATGTTCAAAATCTTCTTTCTTAGTTACAACATGTCCCGTGTCAGACCTCTGTTTCTCAATTAAGCCCTTTGAACCAGTAGGAGAACTAATGATATCTTCAACAGTGATTTTAACTTGGGAAGAAATTGGTTTTTTTAGAGTTGTTGAAGCTTGTACTGTGCTTTTACCTTTGAAACTTACTGTTTCTCTTTCTTTCAAGTATTCACTAGGTTTAAGTAAAGAATCTCTTTGAGGGATTGTTTTTTGCTTGAATAATTCACTAGGTTTAACTAGAGTATCTTCTAAAGGTTTCTTGAGTTTTTGAGTTTGTATTGGGAGGGTTCTCTCTTTCTCTTTTTTAGTTGCTACGAGGGGTTTTTCAATTTTCATTACTTCCTTTTGAGCACTTGAAGAGGGAAAATCTCTAGTTTCAGATTCGTATGGTTTTCCTAATGGCATCTGAATTACTTTTGTTTCTCGTATTTCATATCCTGTTGATTCCAAAGAAGATCCTTTACCTACAGATCTTGCAGCTTCCAATATTTGATAAAATGTTACTTTTTTCATGCCAAGGTCTTCAAAACATTCAGATAACCAATTTGCATATCTATGCACATTAATTTGTGTACCCAATTTTTTCTCCCAGAAGCTAATAATAACTCTAGATAAGAGATTAAAAGATTCAAACTTATGGGTTTCAACAACATGTTTTCCTTCAAATAGTTCAATTTCACCGCGCATGTCTTCCCTAAATTCTAAATCTTGCAATTTAACGGATATTCCATATTGAGAACTACCAATCAGATTCCTCCTTTTTGAAAAATGTGACATGATTATCATTTAATATAAATCCAAACTGATTAAAAAGGTTTTACTAATAAGGTAAAAGAAAAAAAAAAGAAAAAAAGAATAGAAATCACTCAATTGGGGCGGATTCGGGTTTTTCCCCATAAGTTGATCTGTCTTCTTTACTATAGGTTTCTATAACACTCTCCTTAACTTTTGAAATGCTTTCTTCAATATCCCCTGAGATTCTAGTTTTTCTATCAGCATGCCCTCTGAATGGATCAGCTATGTAGAAGAATAGAATTGTTTTGTAAGCTGTAGATATTGGTCGTAGAATTGCTGTTGTAGGTAGATATCCAAAGAAGAAGCAGGTTGCTGCAATTGCTAGGGAGAATATAAGAACAGAAGTTGGTCCAGTTATACCAAATTGACCTGCCAACCAATAATAACCTAAGAAGTATCCACCAACCGCAAAGATACCAAAAGTCATCATGGTAAATAACCCTTTAGCTATACTTACACCAGTCTTTCCAATGATTATATCAGCAGCGGATTCAACGGCTAAATTAGAAGAACGACCCATACTTCGTATGAAACCTTGCTTTTCAACAACTATAATTGTTAAAGTATAATAGTTGAGGAATTTAAGTATAGCATAGAGGAATTTCACTACTATAATTAGTATGAAGAAGATGATGTAGAGAGCTTTTTTAGCGATTTTCCAGAATTTGAAGAACATTGAAGTTTCTTTGATTTTCTTAGCAGCAAAGTATTGTATGATTTTTATCAAGGTGTCGAAGAATGCCATGAACATTCCAAATAAGATAATACTACCTTTAACTTTCCAGATTTCTTTTAAAGCATATTTTATTGATGCATCTTTATAGTTGTTCCAGCGCTTAAATATGCAAATATTGATTGCATCACTAAAGTAGAGCATAGTATGGTGAATTGTAACATATGCAAAGATTATAAGGAAGAAAACGAGGTAAGCAACCCATCTCGAGGTGTGTTCTAATACTAGATCGAGATTGGAACCCGCATATATAGCTGTAGCTACTCCTGTCACTGTAGTAATTATAGAAATTACTGCAAAAATTAAGACAGGAAATAAAGTTTCTTTATGTTCATTAACAGCTTCATTGCTCATTTCGAAAAGTTTAGCCCCAAGAATGATTCTACGAGATAGAAGGAGAACAATTATACCAATCAAAGCACCAGGAATTAGTATTGTCAAACCGATCCAAAATTCCATATTTGTTCCAACAAGAACGTAGATACCTGCACCGATTAGAAGTGCTGTTACACCAAAAATCACACCAGTAACTAGTTCTGCACCAATATAACTCATAAGCCAAACTTCGAGATAGGCGATTAAGATTCCTATTACAAAAAGGACTGCGGCTACTAGAACGATCCACCAAATATAATCTTGAACAAACGAATATCCTACACCGATTTTGTCAGTTACCCAACTAGTAAGATTGGGATGTTGTACAAGAAGTTGATAAATAGCATAAAAACCAAAAGCATATGCTGCAATAACAACTAGGAACCACACATAAAAGATGAGACCAAAGTCTCTTACTTTGGCTTCTGTATTTGTCATATCTAAAGAATTGATGCTCAACTAAAAAAGTTTTTCTACAATTTCTCTCCACACATAATTCTATTCAGAAAACTTAAGAAACTATTTAAATAGAAATAAGATGTGAATAATAAATTAACAATAGTTGGTCACACAGTTTTGGATGATAAATTCTTCTTCTCCTCAAGTGTGAAAGTGTCCTACTTTATACTACATATAAGGTTTATAAGTGAGAAAGAAAGTTCATAAAAACTTAGAGAGAAAGAATAAGAAAAAAGAAGATGATTAAATGAGTGTTACAATAACAGGAAAGAGAATAGATGGAACTGAATTTTTCAAATAATATTTGGTATCAAGTTTAAGGCCACTCAGGTTTGAGTATAACCCATTGTCTTTTATAGATTTAAGTCCATTAATGCAGTGTACAAAATTACGGTACCTCGATTTTGATTTCATCTTTGCAATATGGACAAGTATCAGTATCCATAACAACTCACTTCCTTGAAGTATTACACAAAATGTGTAAAAAAAACTAAGATATCTAAAGTAATAAGTATTATCCATTAAGAGGGGAGTTGTTTAAGCATCTTTGTTGAATAATTTAAATTCTTTGAATAAAGGAAAAAGAAATGATAGAAACTAGCTAAAAAAAATGAGTGGAAAAGCTAGATACATTAAGAAAAACCACTGCTTGCTTCAACCTTTAATTCTTAAATTCATTTGTGAAATTAGTTAAATATCGTGAAAAGATTGATAAAGAAATTTAGCTTGGAGAAAAACAGGAGTAAAGAGCGAAAATCAAGAGTATCTGTTCTGAAAAGACAATAATATAATGGGAAATTTGAAAGAGATTAACTTGTGCAAACTAACCGAAATTAACCTTTTATCGTAATTGACATAATAAAAGAAAGAGGTAAAGAAAAGAACTAGGTGATTTTCTAAAAACCATCAGAGCACATTTTAGATTTTTAATAAACTTTTGTTCTTTTCCTCCTTACAACAAAAATTGCACTTGAAAGTAAGGCAATAACTACAAATTGGGTTGTGAATGCTAAGCTTACTTCTGGAAGTGTTTGATTTGTAAAGTTAGGATAAGTTATATTTATAGCACCAGCAATGATTTGGATAGTTGTAAGTAATTCTTCTGCTGGTTCACCTGCTCCATATTTAGAAGCAGTATTGATGGGTCTCCCAAGCGTATAGTTGCCATCTGGAAGTTGAGATAATCCCGATTGATTAATATAAAACGTGATAACTTCATATTCTGTAGTTATACTTGGTGGATAGGTAAAATATGTCACTGAATTCATGCACATTGATATAGGTGACATTTCTAAGGATTGATTAACAAATGATGCATTAATACAAACTTTAGGATAACAATCTGCACACTCAACTACTGTTTGATTTTCATCATCTCTATTTAAAATCTCTACTGTTACATTGATGCCAAAAAGAGTAGTATTGGGCTTGTTGCTCTCTGGACCAGTAATTACAGATATTTCTGTGATCTCTGAAATTCTCGAAGCTATAATTGATACATCCCCAGTAACTGATAGCGCACTAGGGAAAATAAGTGTAGAAATTATTAGTGTTATAACCAAGAATTTACTAAATTTTTTATCCATAACTTTTTTCCTCTTTATTCTATAATCTAGTAGTTAATCTTTGATTATATATATGAGCAACAACACATATAACAATTTAGGTTGCTAATCTCCCCTCCGTATACGCTTTACCACAAGCTAAATAAGCATCCACATAACCGTAACTCATCATTTTAAACTGTTACCAAGGTGGGTTTAGTTAACAACAACTTTCTCTCCACACAAAATTCTATTCAGAAAACTTAAGAAACGATTCAAAAAGAAATAAAATGTGAATAATATATTAACAATAGTCGGTCACACAGTTTTGGATGATAAATTCTTCTTCTACGAAAATCAAGTGAAGAAAATAGAGAATCAGCTAGGAGGACCCTGTGCATATGCTTCTGTAGCTTTATCATCTTTATCAGTTGAGACGCAATGTCTCACATCTGTAGGAAAAAAATTCCCTCAAAATTACTTGGAATTACTCTTCGAAACTAAAAATGTAGTTTTTCATTTCTTATCATCAGAAGAGACAACTCGATTTATTCACGAGATTTATCCATCAGAAAGAAAGATGAAATTACTTTCTCAAGCTGATAAATTAGATGAGTTTGTTACATTTTTCAAGCCTACAGAAGCTTGTTTAATTTCTCCTGTCTTTCGTGAAATTTCACTTGAAGGAATACAATGGATAAGAAAAAACTATCCTCTTGTAGCTTTAGATATCCAAGGTTTAATGAGATCTACTAAATCCGATGGTAGTATAATCATTGATTATGATAAAAATATTCTGAAGGGTATAATTGAATTAGCTGATTTCACTAAATATTCTAAAAGGGAGGCTAGCCATTTCACTGGTAAGAATTTGTTTGTTGAAATCTTGAATGATTTACCTCAGAACAATATACAGATTGTAACAGAT
>JAUVXQ010000031.1 GCA_030603505.1 Candidatus Heimdallarchaeota archaeon
GTTTGCTATACTACCAATTGAAAAAGTATTGATGAATATTGAAAATACGATTGTGAAAATTCTTTCAAAAATAATAAAACGGAAAACAAGGAAAAAGAAGTAAAATCTAAAATCAATGAGACACATACAAATTATTATGATTGAAGCCGAATCAATCTATATTCAAAGAAATATGAGACCATCTCTTCAAATATAACTTAACCATCAAAGAAATCTAAAGGTACTTTTCCTAGATTATTCTAGAATATAGAAATCATGTATTTAAATGAAATAGCAAGGAATCCTGCGTTTCTTCTGTTATTGGTTTAACAAAAAGAGATTTGTTTTCGATTTGATTCGGAATGTTCAAGTTTCTGATGATCTTATGAATTATCTCTAGAACAATATTTATGCACTTTTGAATGCCATCATAGGTTTTATCTCTTGGTTCTGATTGATACTGTTTTCCATGAGCATATTTATTTCGAATTTCATAAGAATTTAGTAATTTAGTGAAAGCTTCAGAACCACTCAATTTGTTAAGTTCCTCCTTAATATATAATACAGCTCTAAGTGATGTTTCAAATTTTTTTGTGTATTCAGTTTGCATAAGTAATTCTGTAATTGAAATGATATTAAAATAAAGCTCACCTATTGACCTTGATCGTGGTATAATGGGAATTCTTTGAATTAAGGATGTCAAAAACTCTAAATCACTGTATAAAAGAAACAATTCTCTTTGTCTCTTTGTATCATCAATATAACTTTTTGTTTTGACAATATAGCTTAATTTCTCGAAAACATCACCTATATTGTCTGTATAAACTAAGTTATCTTTCTCAAAAATTCCTTTCAACATATTTGTTCCTGAAATTTCTTCAACCCACCCATAATCACATATAAATAAAGAAATCTTCCATATTGCTGTTAAGACTCTATCCCATTGACCATTTATCCTATCTATTTTATTTCCAAAAAAACTATTGGGTTTAAGTTGTGGGTAGCTATAAATAATGAGATTATCACCATCTTTCTCTGTTCTTTGGATACTAAACATTTCATCTGTAAATATAGAAAAGGGAAGATTCAATATTCGAATATCATCCTCAATCTCTAAGGACACTTTTTTAGGAGAATCAGAATAAATTGAGAGTTTGAAATTTCTAATGTCCTTTGATAAATCTATTATTAGAAGGAGATTTTCCAAATCCAATTGAATCATAAGTTCTTGCTCTCTAAGGTAACTCTCGACTGACAGGAAAAGTATTTTAATTAGTTTTTTCTCTACATCAAAATCTGTTGAAATTTCTTGTTCAAATAAGAACATATCCTCATTTAAGACACCAGAATCAATAAAAAGGCTATAGTATGTTCTCAATGATATAATATGATTCTGTTGTCTCTGCTGATTTTTCTGTTGTCTTTGATTTAAGGCTCTATCATACTCCATTACAGTGATATATTCAATTATTTCAAGTACAGCTTTAACATATATTTTTGTTTTTTTTATTGTAAGAGAGAGAGATTGAGGCCATTTTAGATAAACTAAATCTATAGGTGCATCAAGAATGTTTTCAAGCCAATTAGTTTGAGATGACACTAGTTTCCCCTTAATTTATCAATCATATTAAGAGCATTTTCAACAGCGATTTTTAATTTTTTGAGAACTCCTAAATTTTCATCTGTGATGACTTGAAGCTCAGATGCAGGAATAGTGTTAACCGTGTTTGTAGCTTTTCTTAAGTATGCTGTCCAAACTGATGGTTTAATAATTGCTTCTTGGGTTTTAATTTGCGCCATTACAGTATAAGGACCAGTATGTTCATTAATTTGCTCAATCAGTTCACTTCTATCTGTTCTAGCAACAATTTCAGCTAATGCTCTAATATCATCTCTACCAAATTTAACTATACCATCAGAAATCCAATTTGCTAGTAGTTCCACATTTTCTAAATTTTTAATGCTTGGCAATAGAAGATCAGACTGATTCTCTTCATATTCTAACCATTCTCTAAGACTCGGTTTCTGCATTGTTTCTAGGAAAATATCAAAAGATAATTTTTGGAAAGTACTAATCTCTACATCAAGATTCTCTAGCATCCAGTTTTGCAGTGCTATAGCCCTCAGTAATCGCTTAGTTTCTCGAATAGAAATCCCGTAGCTTTCAGCCACTTGAGATTCATCCTTCTCAAGCTCTATATACAGTTCTGCAACCATAATTGCTTTTTGTAACAATTTCCAATCTTCAATAGCTACAATGTGTCTGATACCTAGAATATTCATCATATAAGAGTACTGCCCAGATTCTAAAACAATACAAGGAAGTTTTTGTAAAGTTTTTAGGAATTCCTCATTTAAACCCCCTAATTTTTCAGGATCGGACAAAATTTCCTTTACAGCGAATAGTCTTCTGTTCCCTTCAATAACTAGATAGAAGAAAATATCATTTTCATTTTTGCATTCTGTTTTAACAACTATTAATGGTTCAATCTGTATGAAACCAACACTAAGTATTGAGTTTATCAAAACATCTATCTTAGCTCCTTTGTCTAGTTTTTTCATAATTGCACTTTGTTTTCGAAGTAAACTGTCACATGAAGGTAGTTCTCGATATTTACCTTCTCTCTCTATGGTAGAAACTAATCTTGGATTTCTTGGATCTAGAAGAAGAAACTCAGGTGCTATTAATTCGATTTTCATATTTTCATTAGTAGTTGTCATAATAATCCCTTTCTACTAACTCTATATATCTATTATGCATCAAGTTATAAAAAAGCTGTATTTTGTTGTGTTAAAAAGCTGACCTTTATAATTAATTCTGTGGATAGAATCATTAAGCCCAAATTGGAATAGATTTCATTAACACTTCGATTTACTAATTTAAAAACTAGAAGCCATTTTTCCTCTTCTGGATTGTACTCACATATTTTTTCTGATAATTACTTTTCATTAATATTCTCACTATATCTACATATTGGATAATTTGAGCATCCATAGAACTTTCCATAACTACTTTCTCTTATAACTAATTTCCCTACGCAATTGGGACATTTATTTTCTACATCTGTAACACTTACCTTCTTCTTAAAGAACTTCTTGAGTATTTTCGAGACAGGATTATCAAATCTATCATTTGCATGTTTGAATATTTCAACTTTAAGCACGTCTTCAAGATATGAGATAAAATCCATTATCTGTACAATTAATTCACATTCATCTGTCGCTAAAGCAATTTCATGATTTTTTTGCATTGCTCTTTCCTGCAGATTAGCAGATCCTAATACTGCAAATTCTCTATCTGAAAGAAGGAGTTTTGCATGTAATACATCATCATAATATATGGTTACCCCACATTTTTCAAGATAGCTGATAGCTCCTTTGTGTTGGGGAGTATCGGATTTTCTAGTAATTACAGTTATTTTAACTCCTGCATTTATTCTACTTACTAATGTTTCCTTTATGTGTCCCTGAAAATCGAACCAAGGTGAAATAATGATAATTTCTTTTTCTGAATATTCTATCAACTTCTGTGTTGCACTATACAATTCTCCAGCATAAATAATGTCTGTGACCATTCCAAAATAGAATATAGCATGGAAAAATAAACTTTACTCATAGTACTAGATCTGTTTTATCTGAAGAATAGATGAATTTACTAGTATCTATAAAGAAACAATAACATACAAGCAAGGTGATTCTATGTATCTCAAAGCATTAATGAAGTTTTGAAATCTTCTTTCTCAATTGGGTTCCCTTTTTTTCCTTTTTTATTTAACCATGAAGCCGAGTAAATTTTCAAGTAGTATAATATCTCAAGTAAATCAAAAAACATCAGCTACACTAGATAAAGTTTATTTGTGATAAATCTTCTATATCCAATTGAATATAAGGTGAGTAAAATGGAAGAAAAAAAATATTGGAAAATGTCTCCCGGTGAATATGCATATTTAAAAGATGAATTTATTAAAGACAACATAATAGCAGTAGGTCCAAGTCGAACTGGTGATATATCAAAATTTAGTGATGACGAGATAAGAGATATTCACAGAAAATACTATAATGTAAGAGGTACTTTTTATTTACAGCTTATACAGTTCCTTAGAGAATTTAAAATAGGCGATAAAGTTCTTTTATATGGAAAGAAGTCAATTTTAGCTTTGGGCACAATCAAAGGAAAATATGAATTCAGCAGTAAATATTCATATCATCATACAAGATTTACTGAATGGAGTAAAACATTTGATTTTGATGAATATCCAATTAGTGGTTTTAATATAGAATTACAGAATAAACTAATGCGAAATAAGACTATAATAAAGTTATCCGATGAAGAATGGAATGAAATTGAATATTCTATCCCTTGAGGGATTAAAATACATATAATCCCTTTTAATAATAATTTTCTGTTACCTTTCGCTAAAATTATTCTCTATAGAATTATAGAAATTTATTGCTTTTTCCCCTATTACAGTCTTTACAAGCTGTTATAAGTTTTCCATTTCATGTTTCTTTACAATTGACCAAGGTATAAGAGGATCTATTTCTAATTCAACACCTGGAGCTGATCTACAGCAAAAATTGCATGTAAAACTATCTCTTCTTAATATTTGGGATTCTTCTGTAAATTCCCTTGTTTCATTGATATTGCTATCAATTACTTTTTCTGTATGTTAAAATAGTATTTTCGATTTTGTAACTATCAGTTCTCTTTACCATTTTATCTAAACAATTTAGTCAGGTTTTAGTCTATCGGAATTAATTGGGATATAGCTTTTATGAGATTGAACAAATACACCAACTTCAGGTTTTTTTGATGTTTCAGCTAATAAATTTATGTCTTTGAATAACTACATATTCTGTTTCATCAATCACAAAATGAAGTAAAGAATTATCAACTCTAAGTTTTTGCAAAACTAGATTTAAACCAGGAATTAATAAAGTTAGTTTGAAGTAACAAAAGGTTAGACCATGAGTATTTGTTGTTAGAAAAGATGTTATGATAGGTAAAATTAATAAATAGAAAATATTTTTTATAGTGATGTATAACAATATGAGAAACCCTTGGCAAGATATAGATTTTAATAATACCCCACCATATGTTTTAGAAAGCGAAAAAAGAGCTATTCATCAATATAATGAGACTAAAGAAAAAAGGAGCGATTATTATATCCACCTTGATTTAATTCCAGAACCTTATATAGGCAATCTTGAAAGTTGTAAAATATTGTTGCTTTGTTTGAATCCTAGTTATGACATAAAAGATCATGATTATCATTCAAAAGACAACTATTTTCGTACAATTTCTATCAACAATTTATTACACAAACCTTCAGACTATCCTTTTTATTTACTAGACCCAAAAGTCAAAGAATCTCCGGGTAGTAAGTGGTGGAGAAGGATTCTTTCCAACCCCCTTGAAGATAAAAATGATGAAAGAGGAGATCTAAGAATTGCACATTCTCTTGCGGTTGTTGAATTTTTTCCTTATCACTCGTTGAAATATAAGGGAATCGGGAAAATTATCGAAACACAAAAGTACAGTTTTAAACTGATTAGAAAATGCATGAAAAGAAAAATAAGCATTGTCTTGATGCGTAGTTTCGAAATATGGTTTGATTCTATTCCTGAACTAAAAGAGTATGAAAATCTATTATATTGCAGAAGTGATCAGAATCCTACTATTTCTCCTGGAAATTTATCCCAATACCGTACAAATGAAGAAAGAAAAGAAAAAAAGGAGAATTCTAATTTAGTTTATCAGAGATTGATTAATTCCTTAGATTGAGAATTCTTAGCTTTTTAATTTATTATTCATTACTGCTTCTCTTTGTTCCATACTCAAAACTATATAATCTATCTTTTTCCAAAGGAATCCAATTTTCATTTCTTGTTAATGGTACTGTTGCAATCACTACGGTTCTTTCTTCTACTGGTTTCATTAATAATTCTATTTCTTTGCTTTCTGATCTTATTGCTTCTGAATATGGTGGTTTTCTTTCGACATAATAGAGGGTATTTCCTTTTCTATAAGCATACATTTTTTCTCCATCTGATAATATGAAATTAAATGATCCATATTCCGCTATTCTTCCTGCTATTTCATTTAACTTATCTATTATTTCTCTATCTGTTGCTCTCTTTCCTATTTTTCTCGTTTCTTCCATTATTATACAAAAAGCTAGTTCTGAATCACTCTCACCTTTGGGTTGATAGTTTTCTAAGGAAGTTTGTAAGAACCCTTTTTGCATATCTTCTAACATTTTCCTTTTTTTTAAATGACCATTATGAGCAAAAACCCAGTTTTTATCAAATAATTCTATCATGAATGGATGGGTATTTTCTATAGTTTGATTAACTTCTGAAGAATATCTTATATGTGAAATAAACAACTTCCCTTCAAACATATGGGGATTAATTATTATCTCACCTGCTTTTTCACTTCTTAAAGCCATGATAGGTTCGTTTTCTACTATCCATTTGTTCCTTTGAAAATGTGCATATCCCCAACCATGATAGTTTCTAATTGAGTGCTCTTTTAAAATCTTGAATGAAAAGGAGATGTTAGTTTCTATATTACTGCTTATTCCTAGTAATTCACACATAGTTATTTATCTCATTATTCCTTATTCCTTAAGATTTTAAATTATACTTTCTTGTCTAAATCTGGGAAGGTTATATTTTCTCCTTTCATGTTGTATATTATTATTTCTATATCCAATTGCTCCTTAAGCTTTTTCTGTTTGCTTTTTTCAATCGCTTCAGGCAATACAAGAAAGAGATTAGGCTTATCATCTAATTCGAGAGTATATAGGATAAGTTGACCTATACCCTTTTGAAAACTGCTTGAGGATATATCTGTTTTTATTTCAAATACCTTTGTAATTTTACTACCTTCCTTTGTTAATAGATCAATTTCCTGAGTATAGTAGGATTTCAAACCTTTCTTATTTAATAATTCTTTAAGCTTACTAACAATTTTATCATGATTTCGCACATAATTAACTTCAAGTTCAACTAAATTTCTGATACCTTTTATAGAGTCTTTCTTGAAATTATCTTTCAACCCAGACAGTAAACCAACTAATCTATTTGTTTCCGAATCTAACTCTTCTTTCTGTTTTCCAATACTAGATGTTTTAGGTTTATTGAGAATATCTTCAATTGATTGACAATCTGATAGTGTTTTAAGTTTTCCATTTTTCAAAGCATTAACAGCATTCTCACCTTGTGGAGTTGAAGAAACAATATACAAGAAATGGTCAATTTCAACATGATTTAATTCAGGTTTCAATTTTACAATTTTTTCGATAGATTCCATTACATTTACATACCATGTTCCCAAATCACTTCCTCTAGGAGGTTCAGGATATCTACCCAAGAATCTTAAACCTTTTTTTGTTGTTTCATTCCATGTTGCATAATGCTTAGGGTTTAAATCCATCAGAATAGAGGTTATTGTTTGTTGTCCAAGTCCATTAATATAGTATTTACTATCAGAATCTAAAATCTCATTTATTCTTTCTTTTATGGGTACAGTTTCATTAAGCAAAAATCTCAATGTTTCCTTTAATCTATTCATATCTCTTATTATACTTTCCCTTTGAATAGGAATTGGTGGGTATCTCCCCATTCCTTTATTATAATACTCTAGAAATTTGTTTTTGATTTCATTCAAGCTGAGCTGAGCAAATTCGACAGGATCAATCCATTTTTTCCATCTCTTATGATCAGTATATCTCCTTATTCTCCAATCTTCATTATTTTTTGAGCAAACTAATACTTCAAGTAAAAGTTTAATTTCTTCATCTGAAAAATCCAAATTTAAACCTCAATTAATGTAATAATTTTATTATTACTATATGAAGGTTTCTTGGAACTTGCTTAGCACATTAAAATAGAGATATATTTCAAGAACATCATGAAAATTGCATAATATCACAAATATCTATATCAAAGTTTCATTAGATTTTACTGAAGTATCTTATTGAATCAACTGAACTAAAGAAATAACTTTCCTATCATTCACTGCAGTTTCAAAATAATGCTTCGCTAATGAATAAAAACTGCTTGTAGGGATAAAACCTATCATCTTATCAGGAATTTCTTTTTTCAGGATTTTTATTACTTCTTTTTCTTGTCCCCCACTTGGAGAAGTCACTATCATGTATTCTGGTTTCTTCCATTTCAAATCTGAAAAATGCCTTAACTGGTCTAGAGTATTATCGATTAGAATATCATTTGCATATCGTATGACTTGTTCAACTACTCTATCTTTTCCTCTCTGTGTTATCCTCGTTTTTTTCACTTCTATAAATGCTGGATCTTCCAAAGTCACTATATCTGGGTACTCTCCCACTCCTGGAATCTCTGATATTATTCCAATTATTTTCATTATTTGTTTTATCCATCTCTGCTGAGAAAGTTCTTCTCCCAATATTTTTCCTGCGTCACATACCTTTGCCTTGTTTGGTTTTCCTAGAGATTTCTTGCATATTTCTGGATCATATTTCAATTCTGGGATCTCTTCACAATCTATAGTCAAAGCTCCATAAGGACAGGCATCCACACACAAACCACAAGCAATACAATTCAAATTTATCCTAAAGGCACTTATTGCGTTAGTTGGGCAGACTCTCCTACAAGGCTCACCTTGATCGCATCTTACTCTCTCATAGATTGTTCTTTTTCTTCTTACTACTTGCTCTCCTAAAGGTGATAATTCATATCTTCCTCGGTTAGTATAGGGTTGAGTTAAATTGAGCATACTAGTAAAATTCCTCATAGCTGCAGAGATATCATCACCTATTCTTTGATCATAAAAACCGTATTTTTCACATCTCTTAACTAGTTCATATTGTATTGTTCTGTTCTTATTCGGATAGGCTCCCACTGCTTCTAAAAATGGTCTTATTAGTAATCCTCTTTCCATCATTTCATCAACAAATTCTTGAGCATGAAGCACTATCTCCTTTGAAGTAGATTCTGAACCACTCTCCATCAATATTTTTGCTTTCTCTTTGAATTTGTTTTCGAAAAGACTAAAATGATTGAGTATTGCTACCATGCCTTTAACATCTGATCTAGTCCTTTTATGACCCAGATTGATCATTTCGCTGTAGAAATGGTCTAGATCTTGTTTTTCCTCAAAAATAGCTAATTCATACACTTGAAATGTTGATGTTCGATGAAAGAAGTTAACCATTTTTCCACCTTTCTAAATCAAATTATTATTTATATCTTTTATTTGCTCTATCAACAAAATCACTGACTCATCTAGTGTTTTTAGGTCTAAATGCTCTGCTTCTCTCCCTCCTAGACTGTATATTTCTTCTGGATTTTCTTTGAAATAAAGTAACCAGATTTTAAGGTAATTTTCCATCTTTCCTTGTATTCTCTTTTCTAGATTAACTAATTTATCTGATTTCCTTCTATTACATGTATCACATGATGGGAATAGGTTCCAGAACCTGTTTACGGGATATTTTGACCAAGGAATGAAATGATCTAAATCAAACACTTTCAACTCTTTATCACAATAGATGCATTTTATTGGTTCAAATATCTTTGTAGCAATAGCTTTTAGCTTACTCATTTGCGCTGTTTCTCTTTCTGGTTCTTTCTTATGTAAATTCAAACCATGAAATAGTGCATAAATGGCTTTGGAATCGTTTTGTAGATAGCTTTCAACTGAATGTTCTAACCATCTCTTTATTATCGCATCTTTGATAAAAGTCCTTGATTTTGCCAATTCTCTATAAGTATAATGTCCCAGCTGCAGAAACAAGTTTTCCTCTTTTTCCAGTTCGATCCAAGTCATTTCTTCTTTTCTTCCTTTCCAAGAAGTTGACTTTGAGCGAATTGTTTGGTAATCTTCTTGTTCAGAAGATGTTAAGGAATTGTTATGTAATCCAAATAAAGCAATAGATTCTTCTTTAAATGCAACTCCATCTACTAATTCTTGTCTAAGATTTTTGTTACTAGCTATTTTGATATACTGTAAAGGTTGATCTACAATCTGATATCTGATACTAATAAGTAGAGAAATTAATTCCTTATCTAAAAGCGCGTTAGCATCCATTTTTTCCTTAATTTTCAGAATTGCTTCAGGTTCAGAATATATAAAAGATTTATCCTGATTTTTTTCTAAAAATTCTCTTACTAATCTGTGAACCTTAATATTAGGCTGAGATGACCCTTGTTTCACGCCATTTTCTCCATACACCATTAGAGGGTAATAGTAATACAACCATTGTTTAGCAAGATTAATTACTGGAATATAATGAAAACCGTTTTTAGGGAATTCGCTAGGATTTTCAATAACATAATCCATTATTGCTGAAATCAGAGCATATTTGTATGTACTGGATTTCCTCTCCTCAAAAAGAACAGATTCTACTCCCATCAGAACTTCCATAAACAGAGAATATTCGTCTAGAAATAAAAACGTACTGCTGAAATGACCATTTACGTAGAAAAACGCTGATTTTTGCAGTTGTGCTCCTATAGATAAGCAAACTAATATCTCTAAACTACCTCTTTAGATTGGGTGGGATAGTAGAATAAAAAAGGTATGGAGTTTAACATCATTCTTATTTTTCAAAATCAATAGTATTAATAAATACAAATTAAATTAATCCACTTCTAACAACCATGAGATTGATTCAACTGGAACTTTCAGTGTTTTTGAATCGTGTAATCTTTTTAGAGTTTTTTCTATTTCCTTATTACATCTCTATTCCTCTACAAATTCCAGAATTTGAGGTTTCTTTGGAAGTAATGATTGAAAAATAGTTTGGGTTTTTGATTCAGAGAATAAGTTTTCTACATAGGGTAAGTACTCATTCAAATCGGTTTTAATTTTTGAAAAATCTATAACTTCAGATGAATAAATACCTAGGTTATCTACTCGAGATGCTGGAATACTAAGATCAACACATATTGCATTATTACATAGATTTTCAGCAAATGTTATATGGTAATATGTGGAATCCTTAATAATTATCGGAATCACAGAATTTGTAAAAACAGTAGAAGAGAGCGAAAGAGATAATGAAAGAGACTAAGTTTGTCAAAGTTGCCTGTATTCTTGTTCAAATGCTTACTTCAATGGAGGTGCTTGGGGTAATCGTTTTATTTGCAGAATTAATATTACGATTTAATGCTTTAGGACTAGAAGAGAATTCTTTAGAAGGTACTCCTCTATCATTGGTTTTTATGTTAGGAATTCTGGCAAACCTTATTGGAATTTTCTTTTTTTTAGCAGCAGCTAGACCTATTTTTCAATTTACTAATTCAGAAATCAACGAGTATAGACCAAAACAAGGTAAATTTCTGTTTCTAGCTACAAGAAGAACACTAGTCTCTGCTTTATTAATTTTGGGGGCTTGGATATCTTACACACTATATCTTGTCGTTAATGAATTTCCATTCACATTTCTCTGGACCTCGTTTGTTCCATTCGTTTTGATATTAGTCTGGATTCTCTTACGTATTTTGGGGGCTGTAAGAACTAAAGTACTTGAAATAACCTATAGTGAGCTTAAGGAAATTGGTAAGAAAGAACGCAGGAGAGAAAGAGAAGAGAAAAAACAGCAGAGAGAACAAGAAATAAAAGAAAGAGAGAAGATGAAACAAAAACCAAGAGAACAGTATAGGCCAATAAGGCAGTATGCTAGTACTGCTACTGCTAAAACTATCCCCAAACAAGTTAGATTAGAAAGGTTAGAACAGATAGTTATGAGAACCAGAGAAATGAGATTGACAGATTTAAGGTCAGTATTGGAATTCATGGACAAATCTTCTTTGATGAAATGGCTTTATGCTTTAGAGGAAAAATGGAAATTCACAATTAAAGGTGATTTCATAGTCTTTGAAGAAGGAGTT
>JAUVXQ010000063.1 GCA_030603505.1 Candidatus Heimdallarchaeota archaeon
TTCTGGTAATTCTACTGTTGCAAACAACACGTGTAGCAACAATGGCAAGGGCATCAAACTTTACTATTCTGGTAATTCTACTTTTACCAACAACACGTGTAGCAACAATAATAGCGATGGCATCTTACTTTCCCATTCTAGTAGTTCAACTGTTACTAACAACACGTGCAGCTATAATGGCTGGGGAGGCATCTGGCTTGACTATTCTAATAGTTCTACTGTTGCAAACAACACGTGCAGCTATAACTACTGGTTCGGCATCAGGCTTTGGAGTTCTAATTTTTGTGTCGTTACTTACAACCTTCTACGAGAAAATGATATATATGGAATATACTTAGTATATGGTTCTGATAATAATCTTTTTCACCATAATACCTTTGTAGACAATAATCTAGGAGGAACTTCACAAGCATATGATGATGCTAACAACTATTGGTATGATACTGAAACTTTGGAAGGCAATTACTGGTCAGACTGGTCAGGAACAGGATCTTATTCTATTGACGGTTCTACAAGTGTTTTTGATCTTTATCCTCTTGATGAACCTACTGTATACCTTGGTCCTCCTGTTATTACAAACATTATCCACTCTCCCTCTTCTCCAACAGAGCTAGATACTATTAGTATCAATGCTACTGTCACTAGCCACTATGGTGTGCAATCAGTTACTCTATACTATAGAGTCAATAGTGGAACATGGGTAGAAGTTAGTATGACTCTTATAAGTGGTGATCTATATAATGTAACTATAGGTTCTTTTGCAGTTAGCGATATTATAGAATATTATATCACTGCTGTAGACAACTCTATCAACCACAATGAAGCTACAGAGGATAACTCTGGATTATATTATTCCTTTACTATCGACTATACAGATCCTGCAATCAACGATGTTGCACACTCTCCTTCTACACCCACAGAGCTAGATACTGTTAGTATCAATGCTACTGTCACTGATGATTCAGGTATTTATAGCGTTACACTCTATTACAAGATCAACAATGGATTATGGCAGACAATCAGTATGACACTTGTGAGTGGTGATCTATATAATGTAACTATTGGTTCTTTTACAGCTAGTGACACTATTGAATACTTCGTTAGTGCTATAGATAATTCTTCTAACCACAATGAAGCCATCAATGACAACGCTGGTCTATTTTACTCATTTACTGTTTCTGAGGTTATACCAGAATTTCAAACGCTCTCTCTTCTCCTCCCCGCAATAACTCTTCTATTATTGGTCTTTGGTTTAGTAGTACTACGAAGAAGAAAGAAATAGCTTTTTTTCCTTCCTTTTTTTTCTTTCAACATTTTTCTCTCATTCTATACTATCTCTTTAAGTAGAAGAGTTTTCTATCTTTGTTGCTAGTTTTTTGAAACTTGAAGAGACTGCAGTAGTTGAATATCCTCAAATCGTTTTACTAACTCTAATACTTTCCATAGTTCCTTTATTCCTCACAAGGAAAATCTCAAAGAAGGCAAAGAAAGAATAGAACAGCTGTCAAAAACAACATAGAAACGTAGTAATAACAAGAACAAAACCTTCAACACTTCCTTTTTTTACACCCTTTATATATGAGACAATAGATATGTAAATGAACTAACCCTAAAATTATCTCCCTATCTTTTACTCTTAACCCAATAATTAAAAAAATGGAATTAGTGAAAAGTATGTAGAGAGTTATTGGGGAAGAAGAATTAGATTACGAAGAAAAAGAAGTTTTGATTGATTTCTCACTGGACTATTTCTACCAAGAACTAGAAAAAGTGATAGATGTCAGAATATTGAGAACTATGGTCAAATCTCTGCATAGAAAAGTTGTCAATACTAAAGACAAAGCCTTTTTACCCCTAATTGAGAGAGTTCTTGTCAGCACATCTTTTTTTTATTTTCTTTCACAATAATCGTTCTACTCTTAGAAGAACTATTCAAATTTTCATATTTCTCAGTAATTTTATTTAATCTCTCACCCAAACACAATTTCATACTTTACAAAGATATTCAAAATCTATCCTTTCTGTTCTAGTTGATAACTTTCACAATTGAACCTGAAACAAGTGGTAGATAAACAGAACGCAGTAAATAGTAGTGAAGGGTTCAATTAATGTAAAGAGAAAAGAAGAATCAGTTTCCCTGTTGAAAAAAAGGTTTTGGAAGACTCCCGTCTGTTGTCCTTGGGAAAGATCTCTTGAGATGTCTCTAATACCACTAATATAATAGAATTCACAGGTAAATTATAACAAAATCAAGTTGTAAATACATTATCGTACTGTACTAATGCTTTGAAAATGTGCTTCTAAGCTTGTGAAATCGTTACTTTTGCACTCTTCAATTATTTTATAGAACTTGGGTGCAGCGGTGAAATCCCCACTTCTATGCGCAGCAAAATACATCATTCCTTTAATAAACAACTTTTGCTCTAAAACTTCGATTGTATCCAAGTTATCACTGTAATTCTTCAAGAGTTTGTTCATCTCATCGAAACGACCCAAATCATAATACTGTTGAGCAAGCAGGAGATCAACAAAAGATTGTTCTACGAAAGTATCGTCCTTAGGAACTCTTCTTTTCCACAGGGTAACGATGCAGTTTCTTAAACGTTCTACAGCTGTAAGCTCTACATCTGTCCTTGTTTTTTCCATCATAAATGAAGTAATGTGCTTTACTCTTTTTAGACTTACATTATCCTTCTTTTGTAGCTCTAGTAGTTGTTCATAAGACAACTGAGCATTCAGGAGAAATTCGCTCAACATTATCGCATCGCTGTAATTGATTTGAATTCCAGAATAAATAGTTTCAATTAAATCACCAGATTCTTCAATGTTGAAGTCTTCCTTTCGTGTTTGAACATAGAATTTTGTCAGATTAAAAGTGTGAGTAATTTGACGTTTACTAACTTTGTCTAAGCTTTCTTGAATGAACTTATCCTGTAGCAATTTTTCTGTTTTATCAACTGATTGGGTAGCTTGATCTAGTTTTCCTTGAAGAGCATAAATTGCTGAAAGATGGGAAAGAGTTGTAAAGTAATAACCAAAATATATGCTACTCTTATATGATTCTTTCAGTATTTTTCGCGATTTCTCAAAATGTGCTTCAGCTTCTGATAAACTGCATTGTAACGTGTAACCATATCCCACCAAGTAATGAGAATAAGCCTGAACATCTTTAGGTAGTTGTTCAAAAATGAAGTTGTTCTCTAACAGACTTTTGGATGTTTCTAACACCTTTTCCCTACTTTTTGTTCGTTGGTAGATAATAGCGAGTATTCCCAAGGTTTGAACCAAACTTCTATAATATCCATTTTGGAAGAAATATTCTGCACACGCTTCTAGAATATCGGCACTTGTAGGATCGTGCTTTTCCAACCATTGATCAATGGCGTAAGAATAATAACAAATATAATAGGCATATTTATCATGCATTGATTTATCATTTACCAACACTATTGATTGGTCGACAGCCTTTCTACTCTTTTCTTTGCAACCTTTAGTTTTTTCAACAAACCATTCAATATTATAAGATAGCGCTAAACCCCCTCTATAGTCTATTTCTGTCGATATTGAGCGCATAGATTGTAAAATTTCCGAAATTATGTCAATGTGATCGTTTAAATGCTCAATTTGAGAGATTTTAAGTTCATATAAGTCAACAAGAGATTTTTTATCTTCTATTATCAAGCACTTTTCAATTGTTTTCTCAACTATTTCAATAGTTTTTTTATCAAACTTATTATTTGAAGCAAAAATGCGAAGAGGCGCAATGAAGCTTCTAAGCTCCTCTTTCGAGAGTAGACTTGCAAGTTTTTTAACCATGTCATTATAAGTCAAATAAAATCACCTAACTAAGTTAGATTCAGTTTAATAGTTTTTAAAGAGTGTCACTAAGATTGCAGTTAGATTGCATATTTCTCAGTAATGTTAGTAAATTGAGTATATTTCTGATAGAAATTAGTTAATATTGAAAAAAGAAAAGAAAAGAAAGTTAGTTAAGGCCTCCAAACTGGAGGCATAATTTCTTCATCGCCGGGCTCACTAGGGTCATACATCATGTATCACTTTTGAATTAGTACTCTAATTATGAGCTAAAGATATAACAAAACAACAGAAAAAAAGTGACATTCAACGTCAAACAACCTGTTGGATACCGATTAAATAATTTAAAACGCTATTAGACCATAAATAGAGAAAAGAAAAAGAAGAGAAAAACGCTTCTTCAAGGGCTAAGGTTGCCAAACAGGAGGTAAAATCGCATCATCACCAGGTTCGCTAGGATCAAACATCATAAATCACTTTTGAATTTGTTAATCTAATAATAATGAAAAGATATATTATCCAAACAGAAACTAAGTGACACATATACACAAAACTAGAATCTGAGGTAATAACTTCTATTGGACTGCAAAATTAACATATTTTCAATCAATTTTTTAGCTAAACTGTGTAATGATGTTTTAAGCTTCATGTTCAAATATAATTAAAAGGATCTATTTCTTATTCAACTCTGATTTATTGATCAAGTTTTGGTTTTGTCTTCGCTTTTAACCGCTTTTTTATTTTCGCTTGTTACTGTTTCTTCGTATTTCACTTTCTCTTCTTTCTCTTTTCCTTCTTTGTCGCTATCTACAGATAATTCCTTCTCTTTTTTCTTTTTCCTTGAGAACAAGTCTAAGAGTGAATCTATCCACAAGCTTACCGTATTGAGTATGGGGACACCTTGTTTTTCTATTATCAGCGCAAAGAATATCGTCCCAAAGAAGCCAATAGGCTTACCTAGTACGTCGTGTGCCCACATCCACGCTTGGTCATATCCTACTCCATAACTGTCCATCAGTGTCAATGTCATTCCTATTGTTAGCGCTATCCTTAGGAAATTTCCTAATACTAAGGCTATCGTCGAATATGCTGTTGCTTTTATTTTCTTCCCAAACTCTGCTGGTGTTACTATTATTAGTGCCATCAGTAAAGCCCCTGCTTGCATTCCTGTGCATGCTCTCACAACTGCAAATCTTCTGAAGTAGTTTGCTGATCTAATCACGGGGGTCATCCCATCATGCCCATCCAGTCCTGTCACGAAGAATATGAAATTATCAAAAAACCCATTTCCTGCATCTGCATACTCCCAATAGTATAGTGCTACTGGTTCTTTTATTACCGCATATTGATATAATTTCAGTGCTTCAAAAACTGTGTCACTTGTAATCTTCTCTAGGAAGAAATAGTCTGGTACAAAGTAGAATATTACTGTTAGAACTACCACTGTCACAAAAGAGATCAAGGCATATTTTCCTTTGTTTTTCCCTTTCAAATCCAATAAAAATCTCGGATTATTTTGTGCTTCTTTTTCACTCTCTTTTGCCATTCTATTTCAAAATCTCTTAAGGAGAGGGAGTTAAAAAGTATTCGTTTTGTTAAAAGAGTGTTTTTTTTCTCTTTTTTTTTCAAGAGTTATTCTTCTTTTTTTCTGCTTGTAGGAAGAAATCCGATAGTTTCACTGATTCTTTGACCCCTTTCTCTTCCTTTTTCTCAGCTTCTACATTAGAACCGAGTAATGTTTCAACATTATGATTTATTAGCGCCAATCTATTCACTAGATATTCTGACAGATCATATTTCTTTACCAACTCATTTGCTATATTGAAGTATTTCGTTACTGATTTTTCGTAAACTGTCAAATTCAGGTTATCCTTCCCACAATTCAGACATACTCCTTTTAGAGGCATTCTTCTGTATATTTTATTGCATTTTGTGCAACGTATTTTTTGTGTCCCAAACGCCCTTAAATTCCCTATCAAATCCGGTATGAAATGATTGACTATTACTTTATTCGCTACATCTTTTGCATCTACTGCTCGTATTAATTGCGCTACTTCAAGCTGTGCGCTAACCTTCGTCCCCATTTTGTTTAATCTTTTGTATAGCGTCGATTCAGGTCCATCAAAAATCTTTGAAGTTTCGTGCGTGCACTTGAATCCTTCATATGCGCTCTCATCATTTAATCTATTTCTAACTAAATCTACTAGTGCTAGAACAGTTTTTGGGTGTGCACCAGTTAAGGAGGTCTCATAAAAAGAAATAGGATAATTAGAACCAACATCAACATTATGAGCCTCGTCGTCAACCTCTTGAGGATTAATATTAGCTACGAGAACCAAAGGTGCGTCCATCAAACCTCCACGAATCGCAGGCAAATAGTATTTGGAAAAGTTGAGAAACGCGTCTAGAGCAAGTAAAACAGAATCTTCGTCTCCATCACAATTGTGAGTTACTATATTTTCATTCACTAGCACAGTATTAAAGCCTTCAGCATTTAATGAGTATACAAAATTATCTTTAGTTTTCAAATGATCAATTGATTCAATTCTGATCAATCTATGATTATGATATAGTGGTTGAAGTGTTTGAGGTTTTGCTTTTTTTAATTTAATTATATCTTGTAGAGCTTTTGTTTTTCTTTCCGTGGTAAACCCTATTTCATCATTATATTTGAAAACATTTTCACCTCTAACTCTTAACTTATGTTCTACTTCCTGTTCTCCTTCCGGTCTAGAAATAGCAGAGAAAATACCTAACCTTAGGAGTAAAAAGTCCAAATCACGCATTAAATTTTCACTATATGATGAACACCACACAGTTTTATGGTATTTGTCACTGCCTCCATCTATGCTAAAATAAGCTGCTAATAGATGTTTTATCTTGGTTAGTGGTAATTTTAGAATGAAAGATGGGAGTTTTCTATTACGGGGAGCATTGTAAAGTTTCAGAACATCTTCTAAGAAGTGATATATTACTCTGTTGGGAACGATAATTCTACTTCCAGTAATACGTGGATTAACCCCATCTCCAAACACCTTCAGTATTGAATTCAGTATGTCATCTCTTAAATCGCTTTCACTAACAGCTAAATCCATTTGGTGAATTCTCTTATCCTTTCGAAAATAACCTTCTGCGATGTAATAACCAATTAATTTCATAAAAGATTCATTAACTTTTATCCTTCTTTTCACTCTATTATGGTCCCTTTGAAAACTAAGAAAACAATCTGGTACTTGTTTTATAGTAAGTTTATGTAGTTTCAAAAGTTGCATTAAAATGTTAAATGGGATTGAATCTCTTTTACTATAGTAATTGTGGAGAGTTTTTCTATTTACTCCTATTTTATCAGCAGTTTTAAACAG
>JAUVXQ010000034.1 GCA_030603505.1 Candidatus Heimdallarchaeota archaeon
GCTTCCATTAGTAATAGTTAATACTATCTCTTCTTGTTGTGGAGGTTTTAATCCAAAGTATATTCCCAGTCCTACGCCTGTAACAATAACAGCAGTTAATAGAGAAACTACAACAATCCTCTTATTCAACATTATGAGGTGTCAGAATAAAGATTATATAAAGATTGTACAATTTGTCATAACAGAGCAAAACAATTAATATAGTAAGTGAATAGTCCGTAACTCTCAATTTGAATTGTAACACGAAGTGAAAATAATGGATAAAAAGAGGTTATTGAAGTCTTTAGCTATTACTGTACTAATTCTTAGTACTATTTTCACAATAGCGTATTTCAGCGTAAGGAACTACAGTACTTCCCCAATTGAACTTGAAGTCTGGTTTACTTATGAAGGAGGCGATATAATTAAAGAAAGGATAGCAAGCTTTGAGAATCTTCATCCTGACATCTCTGTAAAATTTCATGAACAACCATCATCTGGTTGGGTTGACAAGTTTGTTAGTATAGCACAAACTGGTGAATCACCAGATGTTTTTCTAGCAAAAGGTTCATGGTTTGGTGAACTAGCTACTTTAGGGTACATCTACTCATTAACCGATTTTATATCTCCTACTTTGGAATCTTCCTTTCTTCCTTTTTCAATAACAAGTTTAACTTATGAGAATGATTTATGGGGGTTGCCTTTATGGTTAGATTCGATTTTACTATTTTATAATAAAGACCTCTTCAATCAGAATGGTTTGGAATATCCTTCAGCTAATTGGACTGAAATTGATCTGATTTTCGCAGCTAAAAACCTTACTGATTTATCAGAAACTCAAAGATACGGATTGGCGTGGAGCACGCTGTCTCCTTATATGTGGCCAGCTTTTCAATATGGATATGGACACGGTCCTCTTTATCAGAATCAGACAATTATCGTAAATGACACTGCTTCTGTTAACGCAATGGATTTTATTTACAAACTTAAGTATTATTATAATTGTGTAGGTTACGATGATACCAGTAGTGCTGCTACACAAGCTTTTCTTGAAAACAAGGCTTCAATGCTAATCTATGGAGGTTGGTTTGTACCTGTTCTTAAGGATGTTGGGTTTAACTATGGTGTTGAAATACTCCCAAAAATATCTTCTACTGGTGAATTCATTTCCCCAATGGCTGAAGTAAAGGGATTTGGGATATCAAAAGACACTTTATATCCAGAAACATGTTTTGAACTTATTTCCTATCTAACTTCAACAGAGACTCAACAAGAACTTGTTAATGAAGAATATAAAATTCCCACAAAAAATGATTTAATACTCTCTTCTACTGTGCAAAATAATCCAGACATCAAAAAACAAATTGAACAGATTTCACATAGCCAAAATTTCCCGCTCGATCCTATCTATGCAATTTATTCAGATTATATTAGAGCAGCTCTGCAATTTATATTGATAGATTTTCAAGATATTCAAGAAACATTAAATGCAGCACAACAAAACATTGATGCTAATAGAGGTGTTGATGGCTGAAATCACAAAAAAAAAAGAGACTATTTGTATTTTCTTTAACCTTTCTAACACTTTTCTTGGTTTCTACTTTACACACAACCGCTAATGCTCTAGAAGAGGATAGAGTAAACTTCTTTCCAAATCTTGATTTTTCAATTGTTGAAATCAAAGATAGGTATGTAATTTTGAATTGGAGTTTACAAACTGAAGTCAATTATAATTCATTTCAAATCGACCTTTATTCAGCTAAAACTAATCAAACAACAATTTGGTCTTTTATTTCTTTAAATCACTCTTCTGCATATTTTGAAGGGGATTTTTCTATAGTGAATTATACTCTTTCATCAGAAAATTTCAGAGCAGAAAAAATACCAACATCAAACTTCACAGTATATTCAGTTCCTTACAATGCAGAAAGTGTCCAAATAAAAGTAACTGGATTAATTCCAGAAGAGAGTTATCTTCTAGAAATATCAATATCAAACATTTCTTTTGTTGAAGGAATTGTTCCTTATGTAATTGTTAGTTCTAGCTCTATTATATGGACATCTCCTTTATTTCAAACTCTTTCAAGTCTTCAACAAGCTTCTGTGCATTCTAGAACAGCAACTGTTGTATCACTTCTGATAATTATTCTAGTTTTTCTCATCTTATTTGCTTTTATTGCGAAAAAGGACATTCCATTTAACAAGATAGCATACATCTTTATTTTTCCAGCACTTTTTGCTTTAGCGTTACTTGAAGTGTACCCTATACTCTATGGGTTTGTTTTATCTTTTACTTCATATAACCTACAAAGAGGAGAGACTCCAATTTTCAACGCTTTTGAAAATTATGCATATATCTCACAAAACCCTCATCTCTCAATAACTCTTACAACAACTTTAGTTTGGAGTACAGTCATTATTTTCTTCAAATTACTTTCTGGTTTTTTAATCGCATATTTTATACAATACAAAGTAAAAAGAAAGAAAGTATGGTACCTATCTATCTATATTCCGTGGGCAATACCTGCTTACATTAAAATACTATCTTGGCGTAGTTTCTTTCATGGAAATGCAGGTCATTCACTTTTTAATTTGTTATTTGGAACAAGTGTTAATTTTGTATCTCAACCGTATGTGACATTTTTTATAGCATCTTTTGTGGAAGTGATAGACTCTATACCTTTAATTACAACACTATTTTTAGGTGCTATGAGCAGTATACCTAAAGAATTAATGGATATTGCTGAAGTTGATCAGATTAATGAAAGATCAAGAATTAGGCATATTGTGCTACCTCTGATAAAACCCGTAATGTTACCAGTACTAATACTTGAAATAATAAAGGCTTTTGGGAGTTTTAATGTGTCTTACTTGCTGACAAGAGGTTATCCCTTGCTATCTTACGGCACAAATGAGGCAGGAGTTGTCGGAGCAACAGACCTTTTTAGTACATTCACTTTTTACATGTTTTATCAGAGAAGAGAAGTAGGAATCTCAGCTGCTTATTCAACTATTATGAGCCTTTTAACACTCTTTTTTGTTTTAATTTGGATTAAAATGTCGAAGGGGACACAAAGTACTTTCCGTCCAAGAAAGAGTAAACAGAAGAAGAAAAATCAATTGATTGTAGCTTTTGTATTATTTAGTCAGAGTATTGGATACTTCCTAGCAACAACCTATAATTTTCGTTATTTTGGCATTTATTGGAATAAAACAATTAGCTACACCATTGCAGTTTCATTCTTAATATGTGCAATTCTTATAGTTTCAAAGAAGAATAGAAGCTGGAAAATTTTCACGATTATTATTGCACTTGATCTAATTTTATCATTATCACAATTCTTCTTTTATCAAATGTGGTTTGCTTTTAACTGGAATATATTTATTTCTGGAGTGATTTTCTACGTTATCAAAAATAACAATGCTTTAAACGATACTAAAATTGGTTCCAAAAGTATTTCTAAAATAAAGGATTGGATAATTAGAGTAAGAAGGCAGATATTGTCTTCATTAAATCATCTAGATGAAAAATTTGTTGAAATCAATAGGTTCCATTCATTTTTAGGTCTAGAAATCTTTGTTGTTCTACTTTCCTGCTTATTGGATTCTACTAGTGATTGGATTCTTTGGTTGGTTCTATCGATTCTAGTGTTTAATTTTATAATCAGTTTATTCATTACTCAAATCAAAACGTTTTCCTTTGTTCTTCAAGTAGGGTTATGGATAACTTTACTTATACTACCTTATTCTTTAGGATGGAAAATAATTGAACTATTAATTTCAGTTATGCTTATATTTTATCTCTTAAAACATTTCATTACTGAAAAAAGGTTTGTCAATAGATTTGTAAACTACCTGAATAGGTCTACTCTGAAGGTTTCTTTTACACATTTTCTTATGATAGGAATTATTGTTGTATCAATAATCCCTCTTTGGAACGTTGTTTGGATAGCATTCTCTTCTGGTAATAAAATTGTCCCTGATTCTTTCTTTCCTAGTAATCCAACTTTCGAGAATTTCAAATTATTGTTTACAGAAGAGAAAATATATCTGAACTTTGGAAACTCTCTAATTATTTCCTTAGGCTCAGCTATTCTTTGTGTAGTTCTCACAATCCTAGCGGCTTATGCTTTCTCTCGATATGACTTTAAGCTGAAAAGTGAGATAATGGTGGGAGTATTCATTTTAAAGATGTTTACAGGTGTTTTAACCTTAATTCCCCTTTATCTTATTATGTTTAATCTTGGATTAATTGACACATACTTAGGTGTAATTATAGCTTATAGCACTCATACAATTCCAATTGCTCTTTGGTTAATAAAAGGATATTTTGATTCTATCCCTAAGGAACTTGATGAATCATCACAACTGATTGGGAATTCCTCATTCTTTACATTAAGAAAAGTCATTTTACCACTTGCTGGTCCTGCTATTGCAGTTGTATTTTTATTGAATTTCATTGCTACATGGAACGGTTTTCTGTTAGCTTTTGTTCTTCTACAATCAACTTTTAAATATACATTACCAATTAAACTCTATTCCTTTATTGGATCAATTGAATCTAGCACACCACTCTGGGGACTTTTTGCAGCAGCTTCTGTTCTTGTTATTATTCCGCTACTTATCCTTTTCATATTCCTTAGAAATTATCTGCTGAAAGGACTTGGTAGTCAAGCACAAATTAGAGAGGTTTAAAATGAAAATATCATTTAAGAAATTAGAAAAAAAATATGGAACATCAATTGCTTTAAACAAGGTAAGTGCTGTCCTATTAGATGGAAGTTTTACAGTTATTTTAGGACCTTCTGGAAGTGGAAAAACAACATTATTAAGGCTTGTAGCTGGTTTGACATACCCAACAAGCGGAAAAGTTTTTTTCGATAACGAAGATATCACTAATAAACCTCCAAGAGACAGAAATGTAGCGCTTGTTTTCCAAAATTTTCCACTTTTTCCACATATGACAGTTGAAGAAAATTTACGGTTCTCATTAGAAAATCAAAAATTTGGGAAAGTGTTCAAAAAAAGAGTATATTCTAATAAAGTAGTTGACGAGAAAGTGAATGAAGTCTTAGATATGCTTCAAATTGAAGAGCATAGATACAAATATCCAAACCAGATGAGTGGAGGGGAGCAACAGAGAGTAGCAATAGGGAGGGAAGTTATACGAGAGCCAAGAGTTTTCCTTTTTGATGAACCACTTAGTAATATTGATGCAAGGCTCAGGTACGAAATGAGAACATGGATCAGAAAAATACATAAAATGCTAAAGAAGACAATGATTTATGTTACTCACGATCAGAACGAAGCTATGACTTTGGGAGATATTATCGTTTTACTTAAGGAGGGCGAAATTGAACAAATGGGTAAACCAGAGGAATTGTATTTTAATCCTAAAACAAAATTTGTTGCTACATTCATAGGAAATTATCCCATGAATTTCTTACCGTTTGAAGTAAAACAAAATGAAATATGTATTTCAGGCACTAGTAATATAATAAATTCAGACAAAATACTTGAAAAAATAGAAAATCTGAATCTCAAAAAAGGAGAAATAGCTTTCAGAGCGGAATCCATTAGAGAATTTGACAAAGATAAACTGCTTGAAGAGAGTATGTTCTCATTAAAATGCAAAGTTACTGATATTGAAAAGCTTCTAGAACTGCAAATTCTGACTTTAAACATCGATATGTTTAATCTTATTTATGTTACAAAAACAAAAAAAGAGTTCAATATTAATGATAATATTACAGTTATCATTCATTCAGATGAAATTTATTACTTCAATTCTGAAGGTGTGAGGGTGAAGTAGATGCAAATCCTCCAAAACTCTATCCAATTGATGTGACTTCTTGTATTAACTCAAAAAGTACAACAGAGTTCTAGAAATGAAAGATTAATTACAATCTCTTCTTGAAAAGTGAACTGCAATCTTATATATTACATTAAATAAATAAAGTTATGAGTTTCCTTAGAAAATTCAAAGATACTTTTCATACAAGTCTCTGGGAAGTTATAATAGGAATAATATTAGTTACTGTTTTTATAGTCTTACGTTTTACTTTGGATGACATTCCCCCATATATTATAATCCTAGGATTTATAGTAGGAGTTTGGCTAGCTTTTCGTCCTTCAGAATGGGCTGTTGAAGGTTTGGATAGTGCTTCAAAATATGTCGGGTTTTCTGATTACACCGCTGGGACAATTTCAAGTCTTGCTTCTAACCTTCCTGAAGCAGTTATAGCAATCTTCATGTTTATAGCAGGTCAACATATAATTGCAACAGTTACAATCTTATCAGCAGCAGGTTTCAATGCTATTATTTTAGGAGTTGCTATTCTTATAGCTACTTTGAAGAAAAAAGGTCACGTTGATGTTCCAGAAGGTTTAGAGAAAAAAGAAGCTCCGATTATCCGATGGGCAATAGTTGCTTTACTCATGACAGTATGTTTTGGATTTATTGAGTATTTCCAGAAAAGTGATGAAATAGCTGTTTTGACTAAGCCAGTTGGTGGATTTCTAGCAGCAGGATACATCTTCTACCTTATCTACTTAGCTTTTTCTGAAAGAAAGGGTAAAAATAAAAAGCAGGAAGAAGGAGTTGAACGTGAAAAACCTAAATTATCGAAACATATGACAATTATTATTCTGTTACTAGGTTTCTGTGGAATCATACTTGGTGGTGAAACACTTTCTTTCTGTGTTGAAGAATTAATACATGTTCAAAATATAGAACTGAAACCAGAATTTTTAGGTTTAATTTTAGGAGCAGCAGGAGCGTTGCCAGAGCACGGAATTGCATTAGTTTCCGCTGCCAAAGATGAAGTAGAGATTGCTTTTGGAAATGCAATTGGAGGAATCTTACAATCCGCACTTCTAATCTTTGGTCTACTTGGAACAATCTTCGTTATTGAACTATCTCCTTTTGTACTACTACAACTAGCTGCTATTGCTGTAATACTGTGGTTCACTAAACGTTGCATCACAGATGACAAAAGATTTGATACGTTTGAAGGAATAATGATACTTCTGCTACAATTCTTAGTGTTTGCTATACTCATTGAAGATGTACTTCTCGCGAGTCTGTGAAACCTCTTTTTTCTCTTTTTTATTTAAGAGGTTTTTTCACATTTTTCTTTCTGGGTTTTTATTACTTCTTGTTATCTAATTAGTAATATGAGTCTACTAGATTTAATTGAAGAAGAACTCAAATACAAGGATACAAGAATTTTCTACCATAAAAATGGTGAAATAATAGAATATGGTGATTCAGTTTTCAAAATCAGATTATACTCTAATCCCGAAAAACTGATTATTACTACTTCAATTGAACGAGCATTTAAAATATTGAATTATGAAGAGATCCAAAGAAAAATAGGAGATAAGTGTGACATTTAAAAGAAATCAAATTTCACTGAAAACTTTCTCTATTACACCTAAAGCCCATTCAAGCTCTTTCTTTGTTACAATTAACGGTGGAATAAAACGTATTGAAAATTCATGTGTCTCCTTTGCCAATAAGCCAACTGGTTCATTGTTCTTCATTGCTTCTGTATACGGACGAGATTTTGAATCCAGTTCAATTGCAACTAATAATCCTCTACCTCTAACTTCTTTGATTTTATCTGGGTGTTTAGCTTGAATACGTTTTAAACCCTTTATAAAATATGAACCTAAAATTTGTGCTCTTTCAGAGAAATCTTCTTTTTCAATTAGATCAACAACAGCTTCTAAAACAGCCATACCTAAACTATTACCACCCCATGTCGAGCCATGAGATCCTGGGGTTAAAACATCCATTATTTCCCAGCTTGATAATACCCCTGATACAGGATATATTCCTCCTCCTACAGCTTTTGCTACTAAAGTCATATCAGGTTTGACACTCTCAAAATCGCAAGCAAGTAGATTACCAGTTCTGCAAAAACCTGTCTGTATTTCATCGGCTATCATCAAGATGTTTTCTTTTTTGCATACTTTTTGTACTTTCTTAATGTATCCCTCTGGAGGAATAATAACGCCTGCTTCTCCTTGGATAGGTTCAAACAAGAATGCAACAGTGTTTTTTGTGATGGCTTTCTTTAAAGCATCAATATTACCAAAAGGAATGACTTTGAAACCTGGGGTTATTGGACCAAAACCGTCTTTTGCCTGAGGATCTGTTGAAAATCCTACTATTGTGATTGTTCGACCATGAAAATTATCCTCACATACAATAATCTCTGCTTTATTTTCTGCTACGCCTTTCTTCTCATATCCCCATCTTCTAGCTATTTTCAAAGCTGACTCTACTGCTTCTGCACCAGTATTCATAGGAAGAAATGCTTCATAGTCTGTTAGTTCGCAGAGTTTTTTAGCTGCTTCTCCCATTGAATCATTGCAAAAAGCTCTAGATGTCAAGACAACTTTGCCCAATTGCTTTTTCAAAGCCCTAACGAGTTTTGGGTGTCTATGACCAAAATTTTGTGATGAATAAGCTGAAAGACAGTCAAGATATTTTTTTCCATCAACATCTTTGACCCAAGCACCTTTTGCTTTTCTAATAACAACAGAGATTGGGTTATAATTGTGAGCAGTCCATTTAGCATCAAGATCGAGATAAAATTTCGATTTGTTTTTGTCATTTTGCGCCATCAAAATCACTGATTCCATATTCCTTTTTCATACTTGATTTTTAAAATTTTGGTGTGTACATTGATATCATTAAAAGAAAAAAATTCAGTAAAAAAATCGGAAAACATTTAAGAATTATCTTCTACAATTGATTTCAATGTCAAAAAAGGAAGCAGATAAAACTAATGAAAAAATAAAACCTAAAAAAGAAAAGAAGCGAAACCGAAAAGAGTTCTGGAACAAGTTCTGGAGCAAAATTTGGAAAGGAGTAGTTTTATTTTTCAAAGGATTGTGGAAGTTTATTATTGGGATATTCAAATATATACTGTTCCCATTCTGGTATACAGGAGTTTTATTTGTCAAAACTTCAAAATTCCTGAAAAAACGAGGTGAAAATGCATTAACAGACGAAGACAAGGGATATCTTTCAGTAATTCCTACGTTATTCTTTATGCTCAGTCTGTGCATTGTTATCATATTTCTCCTATTTTACCTTCAATTTTTCGATGATGTAGTTGAAAAAATAACAGATGTTGGTTTTTGGGCGGCAGTAGGACAATTTTTCTTAACTATTGGAGAAGGAATTTGGTGGTTGTTAGGAGTTATCTTTGTAGATTTCCTTTGGTATATGATAATAGTCCCATTTGGAAACACCTTACAAGGACATCACTGGATATCAGCATTAATTCTACTTGTAGGAATTATTTTAATCTCTGGATTATCAATACTTCTCTATAACTTAGCTAAGACAAATAATTTTATGCGAAAAATAGGGCATGGAATCACAGTTGTAACTCTCTTCCCTAAGAAAATCCATGACAAAATACGTGAAGATGTAGTCTTAAAATATCTAATTGGTGAAAAACGCATCGAAACAAGATCAAAGAATTTCTTCTGGGTAACTGTCTTCATACAAACTCTCATAACATTTGTCTTCTTCATATTTGCGCTTGTATTGGGAATCTATAATTACGCAAAAGATATCTGGTCAGGGATTGAAGTTCTTCAATTTTCTGTATATGCGTCACTTATACTCTTCCTTTTCGTAGGAATATTCTCTACATGGTTCTTTAATGCAGTCCTAGGAGTTTCAACAAAAGACTCTGATCGATTCACAATATAACATCCTCTACTTTTTTCTTTTTCTTAACTGTTCTCTTATTTAGGTATACATATTGCTAATACATATTTATTAGTACTTCCGAATTAACGCAAAATTTTAGGGTCAAAGTGCCGACAAAATTATTATGAACAAAAACATACTAAGATGTTTAAAGAATCTTGTCCAGCAACTTAGACCCTGTAGAGAAGTAGTTGGAACTTCCTTAAAAA